>QHUV01000019.1:0-1703 GCA_003222065.1 Gemmatimonadota bacterium
CGCCCTGCTGTGCAGCGGCCCGCGTCGTGGGAAGCAATTCACGTACGCCTTGCTGGACGAACGGGCGCCGGCGGCGGCGAATGTCACACGCGAGGAGGCACTGCTCGAGCTGACGCGGCGCTACTTCGCCACGCGCGGACCCGCCACGCCTCACGACTTCGCCTGGTGGTCCGGTTTGACGGTGACGGACGCGAAGCGCGGCATCGAGATGACCGGCCGCGAATTGGAGCGTCTCACGTTAGGCAGCGCCCATTATTGGATCGCCGCGGCCGCACCGCGTCCACCGCGGACGTCCTCCGCGCATCTACTCCCCAACTACGACGAGTACTTCATCGGCTACAGAAACCGCAGCGCCTTCGCGGAGCGCCTCGGCGATTCGACGGCGATCACGGGCGGGAACGCGCTCATCCCCCACGTCATTGTCGTCGACGGCCAGATCGTCGGAACGTGGAGACGGACTCTCGAGAAGGATGAGGTGATCCTCACGCTCGACCTGCTGACGCGCCTCAGCGCCGCCGAGTCCAAGCGCGTGATGTCCGCCGCGCGCCGCTTCGGCGACTTCGTCGGGCTCCACGCGGACATCCGGCACCTGGCGCGATGATTTGATACGGGGCAGGGTCAGGCTCAATGGGGTCTTTCCCCGACACCTCATACAAGTACTTGTATGAGGTCGGCGCCAAGTCACGCCACGCGTCGCCCCCGCCAACGGTGGAATTTTCCTCAGCCGTGAGGCATCATTGGTCGCCCCAACCCAGCCAATGATGACCTCTCACCGTTCGTTGCTTCTCCTATCTCTCCTTGCTTCACCTCTCGCCGCCCAGCCAACGTCTATTCGGCCACTCGTGCCGAGCCCGCCGAAAAAAGAGCAGCAGGTCTTTGGTCCCGCGCCGGCTGTTCCGGCGTCAGCGCGGGGAGTTCGCGATCGCGGCGAGCTCGCGGCGTTCCTCGACGGAGTCATGGCTGCCAATCTGCGCGACAAACACGTCGCCGGCGCGACCGTCGCCGTCGTCAAGGACGGCGCGCTCTTCTATGCCAATGGTTATGGCTACTCCGATGTGGCCCATCGTGCTCCGGTCAATCCCGAGCGCACACTGTTTCGCATCGGCTCGACGAGTAAGCTCTTCACCTGGACTGCCGTAATGCAGCTCGTCGAGCAGGGGAAGCTCGACCTCGACGCCGACGTCAATCGCTACATCGACTTCAAGATTCCCGCGACGTACCCGCAGCCGATCACCCTCCGGCACATCATGACCCACACGCCGGGGTTCGAGGAAGATGGCCGCGATCTGATCACCGATGACACGACGAAAATGATCCCGCTCGGACGCTGGCTCGCGACGCACATTCCCGGTCGCGTGCGTCCGCCGGGGACGTACTCGTCGTACTCCAATTACGCGACGGCGCTCGCCGGCTACATCGTCCAGCGCACGTCGGGCGTTCCGTTCGATGACTACGTCGAGCAGCACATTCTCACGCCGTTAGGCATGACCGAGACGACGACGCGTCAGCCGCTCCCTCCACGCCTCCGCGCCGACATGTCGCAGGGATACACGTGGGGCGATGGCTCGTACAAGCCGCAGAAGTTCGAGATCGTCAACGCCGCGCCCGCCGGCTCGGTCGCCTCCAGCGCCGCCGACATGGCGAAGTTCATGATCGCCCACCTCAACGACGGCGCGTTCAATGGCCAGCGCATCCTCGCCGAG
>QHUV01000019.1:1756-13630 GCA_003222065.1 Gemmatimonadota bacterium
CCCAGTTCCTCGACCATTATTACCCGAGCCCCGCCACTGCCGTCCCGCTCTCCGCCGACGCGGCGAAGACGGCGGCGCGCGTTGCCGGTGAGTACGAGTTCAACCGGCGCTCGTACACGACGTTCCAGAAGGCGATCGGCCTCGCTGGCGACATCCGGCTCACCGCCGCCGATAGCGGCCGACTCGTTATGCACTCACCACTCGGCGACGCGCGACTGGTACCCGTTGGCCCGCTCCTCTACCGCGACGAGCTCGGTGGCGATCTGGTTGCCTTCCAGGCCGACAGTAGTGGCCGCGTCAAGCGCGGTTTTCTCGGCGAGGCGCCGATGATGACGATGGAGCGCGTTCCATTCAGCCAGTCGCCGCGGCTGCATTGGGTTCTCCTCGGGCTCGGCGTCCTCGTCTTCGTTGCGATCTTGCTCACGGCGATCGGCCGATTCGTTAGGCGCCGGCTCGGCGAAGCCCGCGCCGACGACCTGCTCCCCGGCCGCTGGCTCCTCGTCACCCTTTCGCTGCTCGACCTCGTCTTCCTCATCGCCGTCGTCGCCATCATCGGCGGCTCGGACGGACTGCTCGAGGGACCGCTGACGTCCCTCAAGCTCGCTCTCGCGCTACCAGTCGTGGCGACGATCCTTACCCTCGCTGCCGTGTATGTTGCCGCGCGGCAATGGCGCACCCGCGTCGGAACGCGAGGCGCGCGCCTGCGCTATAGCGGCGCGGTCGCGGTTGCGCTGCTCTTCACCTGGTCGCTCGCGCAGTGGAATCTGCTGGGGTGGCATATGTAGGGGCCGGACAGAGTTGCCATTCGGCACGGTGTATCGTCGCTCGTCGTCGTTCTCAAAGACACTCCGTGCCGATCGTCTCTCCTCCCGCTCGCCGATACCGGATTTGGTTTGTGACCGCGACGATGAGCCTCGGTCTTGCCCAACTTGCCTATGGTATCTGGGCTGTCCGAAGCAACGCCGCGGCGGCGCCGATCTTTCGCGCGAGCGAAAGCTGCCAGCTCCGTGCGCTCGACTCGGCCGAAACATCGGCCGGCGGCGCGTGTCAAATCGAGTCGGCCGTCGTTCTTGCGCGCAATTCGCACAGCTCGCGCCACGGAACGAGCTACTCTCTGGTCACCGTCTCACCCGACGGTCGACGCGACGATACTCCCCTGGTCGGCTACGCCGGGACGTCGTTCTGGGTTCGCGTCATCCCCACGCAAGAGATCAAGGTCCAGCGCTTTGTGGCGCCGGGCTATCACCTCAGTGGAAACGTGACGGCCTTCGCGGATCCGGTGGGTTCGATCATGACGCGCTACAATCCGGACTCCGGCGCGTATTACGATGGCGTCAACGCTTTACTCGGTGGTCTCATCTTCGCTGTCGGAATCGCGCTGCTCGTCAAGACGCGTTAGGCGCTTCGTCATCCTTCGCTTCGCTCGAGATGACCTCCTAGAGCCGGTCGCCCGCCGGCAGCCAGGCCTTGAGCCGCACGCGTAGAATGCGCAGCGCCTTTCCCATCTGCACCTCTACTGTCTTCACTGAGATCCCGAGCCGGCTCGCGATCTCCGCGTACTTGAGGCCCTCGAACCGACTCAGCTCGAAGATCTGGCGGCAGCGGTCGGGCAACTCACCAATCGCCGACTGCAATGCGACCTCGATCTCACCCTCTCGTGCGCCCGCGTCCGTCGACGGGGACTTGGCCGCGCCTTCGATGAGCTGAGGCTCGGTCCGTCGCTCGATGGCAAGATGCCGCAGGTGATTCAAGGCGCGATTCCGCGTCGCTTGTAAGAGGTAGCCGCGCACCGACTCGGTGACGTCGAGGCCATCGCGGCGCCGCCACAATTCGAGCATCACATCTTGCGCAATCTCCTCGGCCGTCGCGCGCTCACGGAGCATCGCTTCCGCGACGCGCACGAGCAGCCCGTAGTTCGCGCGGAATATCGCGTCGAACGCGCTCGTCTCTCCCGCGCGCAGGCGGGCGAGCAGCTCACGATCGTCAATGGCTGGAGTCGACGTCACCGGTACCTAGCGCCTAGCACCTAACCTCTAGCCATGTTGTATTCTCCCGAGGACACTGGCTGCTTCGATAAGGGGACACAAGGACTCGCGTGTCCCTAACACAACCATATGAAGAACACCCCACCGACACCCGACGACTCCAACGCCCCCGACGACTGGGAGACACTCGCACGCTACTTGGCCGGCGAGTCTTCACCCGACGAGGCGGAACGGATCGCTCGGTGGCTTGCCGAGCGCCCCGCGGACGCCGAGTTGCTCGCCGCGCTCGACAACGCGATGGCGGGTCTTGCGTTGCGTGAGGCGCCCGGCGTGGACGTCGAAGCGGCGCTCCGCCGTGTGGCGGCGCGTCGCGATGAAATAGTCACACCGATAAAGACCACCACTCCTCGCAATCCAGTCCCGCAACGTCTTGTAAGAACGACCGCGTCGCCTTGGCGAATGGTCACGCTGCTCGCCGCGGCAGCGGTGATCATTCTTGCGGCCCGCACCGTGCTTCTCCGCAAGGATGGCGCAAGCACGACGCCGTTGCCGTCCACGGCCGGCGCCGCTGCCGCGCACACATATGCGACGGCGATCGGCAAACGAGACTCGGTGCGCCTTCCTGACGGAGGACGTGTCATTCTCGGTCCGGCCAGCCGGCTGATCGTCGCCGCCGGATACGGCGAACGAGTACGAGAGGTAGAACTGCATGGTGAAGCGTACTTCGACGTCGTCCACGATACCACGCATCCATTCGTGGTCCGGGCGGGCATGGCAACGATTCGCGATGTCGGTACCGCCTTCGCCGTGCTCAACGACAGCGGCACGAGCGTGCGAGTGATTGTGACCTCGGGCTCGGTTCTCCTTCGGTCGACGGCCGCGCCTGACAGCGCCCTTCTCGTCGCCGGTGATCTCGGTGTCGTTCAAGCCGCCGGCCAGGTGACCGCGAAGCACGGCGCTTCCACGGCGCCGTACCTTGCGTGGATGCGCGACAGTCTCGTGCTCCGCGAAGCGCCGATCTCCGAGGTGAGCAGTGAGCTGCGTCGCTGGTACGGCGTCGCGCTGCGTGTCGACGACACATCGCTCGCTCGTCGTCACCTAACGATGACCGTTGCCGGCGATCCCATCGATCGCGTCCTGCGCATGATTGGCTTGCAGTTGGGCGCCGACGTCGAACGCCGCGGCGACAGCGCCATCGTTCGTCCTTCGACGCGGAGCGTCCGACCGCAATGACCATCGCCCCACGCGCGCGGACGAGAGGCTGGTGGCTCCTCGTTCGCGCGACGTCGCTGCTTGTTCTTGTTCCGGCACTCGCACGCGCCGCCGAGCCGTGTAGCGCGCGCCCCGTAGAGGCAAGCGTCGTTGGTCGCTGGCCGGCGCCTCTCGACCGGCTCGTGACCCTTCACGCGCGCGACCTCGCGTTGCGCGACGCGCTCGACCGTCTTGCCGCGGCGGCGCGCCTTCGGCTGTCGTATACGGCGGAGCTGATAATGCTCGACCGCCGCGTGTGCGTATCGTATGACTCCGTCGCTGCCGGCGTCGTTTTGTCGGATCTACTGACCGGAAGCGCCGTCACGCCAGTCGTCGCCGGCGACGACCAGGTCGTGCTCGCGCCGTCCACCGCGCCGCGCCGTAGCGAGCAGCGAGCGGATCGCGGCGTGAACATGCTCGATCGAGTCGTCGTCACGGGTAGCGCGCTTGGCACCAGCCAGCGCGGACTCGCCGTCGACGCCGTCGTCATCGATCGCGCGCAGCTGGCCCGCCAGAGCGGGGGCACGCTTTCACAAACGCTCAACGGCATCGTGCCTGGCGTCTGGATGTGGGACCAGTCGCCATCGAGTCTTACGGCGCAGTTCGGCAGTCTCCGTGGCGCCAGCTCATTCCAGGTGAGCTACCCCAAGGTCTACATCGATGGCGTCGAGGTGGCGAACCCATTGTTGCTCACGGAGCTGAGTCCGGACGCGGTCGAGCGCATCGAGGTCATTCGCGGGCCGCAGGGCGCGGCACTGTATGGCGCGGATGCGATCGGCGGCGTCATCAATGTCGTTATGCGCCACGATGGTGCCGCCGAGGGTGACCGCGCCCAGCTCCGCGGCACGGCCGGTTTGGCGCAGAGCGCATTCGCGTCGCGTCCCGTGCTTGTTCAGGAACACACCCTTGCCTTACGCGGCGGAGAGGATCTACGCTCGTCAGCTCTGTCAGTGACGCTCGGCAGCGTCGGATCGTACGTCCCGGGCGCGGAGAGCCGGGACGTGCGCGGAGACGGTGGCTTTCGCATCGTTGGGACGCGCAGCATGCTCACGGGAACGGCACGTTTCTACGCCAAGGACGCAGGCACCGGTACGAGCCCGCTCGTCGCGTCGCCCAGCATGCCGGAGTTCGCCCCGTGGCCGAGCAACCACGATCAATGGCACGCCGGTGGCCGGCACGACTTCAGTCAGGGCGCCATGCCCGCGGACGCGGGCGCGACATCGCAGTCCGTGCGTGAATACACGTTAGGCACGACGGCGACGTTCAGCACCGATCGTCGCTGGACGCACGCCTTGACACTCGGCATCGACGGATATCGCCTCTCTGGAGACGCGACGACCGCGCTGACGTCCGTTCCGTCCGCCATCGACTCCGCGTTGCGCGCCGCGCGCGGCGGCGCCGATCGCGCCACGCTGCGCGCCAGCAGCGTCGCGCAGTTCGGCTCGGCCGATGGCGCCGCGGCGACGATGACCTTCGCCGCGGAGCACTCGTCTCTGCAACAGCACACAGTCGGCGACGGGTTGTACCCGTTAGGCGGCCGCAACACCCAATATTCCGGGTGGCAGAGCAACACCGGCGTCGTCTCTCAGCTCGACGCGTCGTGGCGTGGTGCGCTCTTCGCAACGGGCGGTCTTCGCGTCGAGCGCAACCAGGGCCTCGCGGCAGCGGATGGTTTGGAGACGCTGCCGATGATCGGCGGCGCCGCGGTTCATGACTTTGGCCCGCTCACCACAAAACTTCGCGCGTCCTACGGGAAGGGCATTCGGCCAGCGGGATCCGCCATTCGTGCATCATGGATAGAGCGACCGGCGGTGGTGCAGGGACGTCTCGCGCCAGAAGAGCAGTCCGGCTTCGAGAGCGGCGTCGATGCCTTCATTGGCCGAGCGTTCGCTCTTCATGTCACCCGCTTCGACCAGCACGCATTCGGCCTGATTCAGCCGGTCAAGGTCGTGTCGACGTTGATGCCGTTCCCTAACGATGGAGGCACCGGTCGTGAGCTGTACGTGCTACAGAACGTTGGCGAGATCAGCAATCGGGGCTGGGAGCTCGAGAGCTCAGTCAGCGCCGGCCAGCTCTCCCTCATTGGGACGATATCGCTCGTCGAAAGCCGCGTGCGTCAGTTGGCGCTCGGCTATCAGGGTGATTTGAGGGCGGGCGACCGCATGCTAGGCGTACCGGCACGCACCGGTGGCCTTACCGCATCATGGCTCGCACCGCGCTGGTCGGCCTCGATCACGACTACGCGGGCGACGGATTGGATGAACTACGACGGTCTTGCCCTCGCCGCCGCTGCGACGACGGGGCCAATCGTCGGCCAGCAATTGCGCCAGTACTGGCGCTCCTATCCGGGCGTGACCCGCATCGACGCGTCCGCGACGCGTCGGATGTTCGGCGGCCTCACGTTCGTTCTCACCGGCCGCAATCTCCTCGACGTCCAGCGCGGCGAACCGGATAACATCACGGTCGTGCCGGGTCGGACGATCACGGCGGGAGTGCAAGCGAAGTTCTAATTGTCATCCCGAGGCGCGAAGGGCCTCGGGATGACAAAGGAACTCAGCTGCATCGACGAACGTCAGCGCGACCGGGCCGCGGCGCGCGAAGTCGACCGCGAGCCACCACGTCCGCCGCGACCGCCGCTGCGCGATCGCGTACCCTCGCTCACGACGCTCCGCGAGACCTGACGGTCGCTACGTCGACTCGTCGTCTCTTCTTCCTCCTCCTCGCCTTGCTCGGCTTCTGCATTGACCGAGCTCTCCGCGATCTGCGTCAGCAGCTCGTTCGCGTTCCCCTCTTCATCGAGCGTCTGCTGCAGAAGGTCCGCCTGCTCGTCGAGCCCGAGCTCTCGCGCGTACGTTCGTACCGTGCCATAGCCCGCCATCTCGTAATGCTCGACGTGTTGTGCTTTCGAGATGAGACCGGCGTCGAGCACCTCCTCGGATGCGTCTTGCTCGAGCAATTCCTTCGCTTCTTCGATCAACCCCTCCATTCCTTTGCACTTCTTTCGAGGCGTGCCTTCGCCGAGCATCTCGAAGATCTGCTCGAGCCGCTCGACGTGCCCTTCCGTTTCCTGAAGATGATCGGAGAACGCCTGCTTCAGCTCCGAATTCGTCGCATTCTTGACCATCTTTGGCAGTGCCTTCACGATTTGCTTTTCGGCGCTGTAGAGGTCCTTGAGTTCCTCGAGGTACAGCTGCTTCAGTGAGTCCATCTCCATAGTGTGCCTCGCCCCGCCGATGGTGAATTGTTTTGTCCCGGTCCGGCGTGAGGTGGCAAGAGATATTCCTGAGGCGGTGATAGATGGTCGGTGATCGCAGATTGGGGGGGTCGGAAGCACCCCACCCCCGACAACAGGCCAGCGACGCGAGGGGGCACCGACCACTGCTCTTGACACCACTCTTGTACCAGTACTACAATCCTCACGAGCCTTCACGGGGAGCCACTCATGCGTAACGGGGATTTCGCTGTCGAGGTCGTGCCACGGGGGAAGGGCATCGGTGTTCGCGAGATCGGATCGGGCCACGTGCTCGCCCGGCCCGGACAGGTCTACGCCCTCCGCCTTCGCAACTTCGGCCCATTGCGGTGCGTCGCCGACGTCCGCATCGACGGTCGCATGGTGACCGCGGGCGGTCTCGTCATCGATGCCTGGTGCACGGAGGAGCTCGAGCGGCCTATTTCCCCGGACGAGAATGGTCGATTCACAGTCGTCGCCGAAGGCGATGAGCGTGTCTTTGGCGCGGACGGTGGCCGGGACAACCCAGACCTCGGACGGATCGAGGTTCGCTTTCGACGTGAGCTCCCCGCCGGTCCAGAGCGCGCGCGGCCGCTGCCATCGACGCTCTCGGAGACGCTCGATGGCGGTCCTGCGCTGCCAACGCCCGCGCATCCGTCGCGATTGACGCCGGACATCCTCGCGCCCTGGAGCGCCTCGGCGAAAGCGGAGCGGGGAATGCCTAACGGCAATGGCGCGAATCGCTTCCTGGGCCGCGTCTTCCCTGACCGGCCGTCCTCCTTGCTGGGGCGGCCCGACCAGTCGATCTCCCCGGTCGAGCAGCCGACGCTCGAGGACGTCGAGCGTGCCGCGGGCACCGGACTCACGGGCCATTCGTCGCAGCGGTTCACGCCCACGCAGCTCGGACCGCTCGAGGGCGAGGCGACGCTCATCCAGCTGCGCCTCGTCATCGCGACCGCGGAAGCGATCGACGCCGCACGCTCTCCAGTCGACGAGCCCAGCGTGCCGGAGCGTCCGGCAGCTCGGCCATAGATCGCGAATGTCCAGCGATCAGCGGTCTCCTCTGCGCGCGCACCGGCGCCTGTCGGCGCGGCGAACCGACGCGGCCGGTACGGTGCGCGTTCCCGCACGTGCGGACACGGTGCGCGAGATCGAGCGCGAGCTCGAGGCGTGGCGCGCGCGTGCCGTGCCCGATCGATCGATGCCGCTCGAGGCGGATGACGTCGCGCGTCTTGTCGGCGATTGCCTCGTCGCCCTCGGCCTCGACGAGGCGGTGGCGTCGAGCTTCACCGTCAACACCGTTCACTTTTACCGGCGCAAGGAAATTCTCGATGCGCCCGAGGGACGCACGTCGGCGGCGCGGTACACCTTGCGACATTTTTGGCAGGCGCTTGGCGCCCGGCTCGCCGGACAGCTCGGGCTGCTCACGCTTGCCGAAGCACGTGAGGCAATGAGCGGCCGGAGCGAGCGCGTCCTGTTGGGATTCGTCGCCGAGCGCGTGCTGGACGCGCGCGCGCGACAGGCAGCGCGGCGCGCCGCGGTACCGATCGTGGTCGCGCGTCCTCTCGCTCCCGCCGTGGCAGCCTCAGTCGCGTCACGCGCGGCGCCGCTGCCTAACGCCGTAGCCGGCGCTGCCGGCGTCGCGGCAATCGTCGTCACTCTTCCCGGCGACGCGTGGTGCGTCGTGCCGGCGGCGCATCCCGCGCATCGATCGACGGCGGCGGCGCGCGCGCTCGGCCGCGCGCTCACCGAAGCCTTGGACGCGGCCGACCAGGCTGCCCTCGATTAGCTGACACCCATGTCCACTCTACACCTGCCCTACATCATCGAGCGCTCCAGTCGCGGCGAGCGAACGTACGACATTTATTCGCGTTTGCTCATGGATCGGATCATCTTCCTCGGCTCGCAGATCAACGACGACGTCGCCAACATCGTGATTGCGCAGCTGCTTTTTCTCGAAGCAGATTCACCGGGGAAGGACATCCAGCTGTACATCAACTCACCAGGTGGTGACGTGTCGGCGGGACTCGCGATTTACGATACGATGCAGCATCTGTCGTCACCGGTGGCGACGATCTGCATGGGCATGGCGGCGAGCATGGGTTGTTTCCTTCTCGCGACGGGACGGAAAGGCAAGCGCAGCGCGCTGCCGCATGCGCGCATCATGATGCATCAGCCGTGGGGTGGGACGGCCAAGGGCACTGCCTCGGACATCGAGATCGCCGCGAAGGAAATTCTCTACATGCGGGCCAAGATGTTCGAGCTTCTCGGTAAGCACACCAGCCAACCGCTGGAGCGCATCGAGCGCGAGTTCGACCGCGATCACTACATGTCCGCCGAGGAAGCGAAGCGCTACGGGATCGTCGATAGGGTCGTTGAGCCGTCGTTGGAGCTAGCTGCTGCAATCGCTTAACTCCGACATCCTTAGCGATTGGTGTCGATGCGCCGAATAGAAATCGCGACGTCGACCCCGAGCCCAGCGGCGAGAAGTCAGCGGCGAGCAGTCAGCCCTGAGCTAAAAGGCGACGAAAAGATCGAGTCGGCTGACGGCTGATGGCTCGCCGCTTATATCTCGCCGCTGGGCTCGGGGTCGACGTCGCGATCTTGATTCGGTGCGCCGATGTCGAATGCCCAAGCACACGGCTGATCGCTCGACGCTGATCGCTCGTGGCCTTGGGAGCTGGTAACCCGTAAGATGGCGGGAATCGCCGGCCCAGCGCGGCGAACGGAAGAAGGACCCCTGTTTTCGGCGTTTGTCAGAGAATCGTTCTATTCCTACGCCGTGGCCAGGCTCATGCGGGGTCGATAGCGCGTCCCGGTACGGGGCGCGAAACAAACCCTCCATCGCATTCGGATATCCAAGCCAGTGCGATGTGCTCACGCAGGTAGCCTGCTACTTCGATGCCGCGTTCGAGTCTGCTCATCCCACGCTTGATGTTTCCGGCGATCTTGTCGATTGCCGCCGCGGCGCGTCTCGATGCACAGACCACAACCCCCGCGAGTGAGAACACGGGTCTCAGCACCACCGCATCGCGTCGCAGTGGCGACGTACGAATCGACGGACGACTCGACGAGCCGGCGTGGAATCAGGCGGCGCCGATCACACGCTTTCGCCAGACGCAGCCGAACGAAGGGGAGTCGGCGACGCAGCGCACCGAGGTCCGGATTCTCTTCGACGACGAGGCCGTCTACGTCGGAGCACGAATGTACGACTCGCTTGGCGCACGGGGCGTCCATGGCCGGCTCGCGCGTCGTGACGAGCTCGTACCCGGCAACGGCATGTCGGCGTTGACCTCGGATCTCTTCGTCGTCCACTTCGACACCTTTCATGACCGTCTCGGCGAGGCGGTCTTCCTCATCAATCCGCTCGGTGTACGCAGTGACGCGCTCAACATCGGCGGAAGCGGTCTCGATCCGGCGTGGGATCCGGTGTGGGAAGGCGCCGCACGGATCGATTCCCTCGGCTGGACGGCGGAACTGCGGATTCCGCTGTCGCAGCTACGATTCTCACGCGTGCGGGCGCAGACGTGGGGAATGCAGATCGAACGATTCATCGATCGTCGCAACGAGTGGGACGCGTGGGCCTTCTGGCGGCGGACGGAGGGGGGCGGCCCGATCAAGTATGGCTCACTCACCGACCTCGAGATCGAGCGGCACACGCGTTCTCTCGAGATCCTGCCATATCTGGTAACTGGCGATCGCTTCGCGGCGGCGACGCCCGGCGATCCCTTTCATTCGAAGTCTGACGTCATCTACCGGGCCGGGGCCGACGTGCGCTATCTGCTGACGTCAAACCTCACGCTCGACGCGACGATCAATCCCGACTTCGGTCAGGTCGAAGCCGATCCGGCGGTGGTGAATCTCTCGGCGTTCGAGACGTTCTTCCCGGAGAAGCGCCCGTTCTTCGTCGCCGGCGCCGGCGCGTTCGATTTCGGCAGCTTCAGTTGCTACTTCTGCAGCAACGTCTCGAGCTTGAGCGTTTTCTACTCGCGACGTATCGGCCGTCCGCCGCAGCTTGGCGGCTACGTAGACGACAATTCCAAGTTCGCCGATGTCCCGGCTGCGTCGACGATCCTCGGCGCGGCCAAGCTCACCGGGCGCACGTACAACGGATACACCGTTGGTGTACTGGACGCGGTCACGTCGAGAGAAGTCGCCGCCTATCGCACTGGTCTTACCGCGCCCACGCAGTTCCAAGCGGTCGAGCCGCTGACGAATTATTTCGTCGGCCGCATGCGCCGAGACTTCAATGCCGGCAACACCGTCGTTGGCGGTATTGTCACTTCGACCGTTAGGCGCCTAGCCGATTCACTCCTCAACGACTCTCTGCATGCGCACGCCGAAGCGGCCGGCGTCGACCTGTGGCGCTCGTGGGCGAGCCAGACCTACTCCTTCCGATCGCAGCTCGTTCTCTCCGACGTTGGCGGCGCCGCGCCGGCGATCACGCGCACGATGCGCTCGAGCGCGCACTACTTTCAGCGCCCGGACCGCAAGACAAGCGGAGACGGACTCTTCTCGGCGCGCTTCGATACGACGGCAACGGAGCTCCGCGGCTACGGCTACTACGCTCGACTTGGCAAGGACAACGGTAATTGGCTTTGGGAAGCAGCCAACAATGTCCGCAGTCCGGGGTTCGAGGTCAACGATCTCGCTTTTCTGAATCGCGCCGATTACGACTGGATGAACGCCGATCTCGCGCGTCAATGGACGGTGCCTGGCTCCTGGTACCGAAACATCATCGTTATCGGCGGCGGACAGCAGCAGTTCGATTATGATGGTTTGCTAACAGACCGACAGGCTCAGATCTTCAGTAGTGTGCAATTGCTCAACTATTGGAGCCTGTTTGGCTTCTTCATCAAGCATCCGGTCGTGTACGACGATCGCGCGACCCGTGGTGGGCCCGTCGTTCGTGGGCATGGCTTCAACGACATCGGTTACAACCTGTCCAGTGACAACCGTAAGCGCGTGGTCTTCGGGCTGAACGGAGAGTGGGGCACCGCCACCGGTGAGCCGGGCAATTTCTCGTTCATTCGGCCGGCTGTCACCGTCAAGTTCGGATCGAACGCGAGCATCGATTTCACTCCATCCTTCTCGCGGAGCCGCGGTCCGCAGTACGTCTCGACGATAGGTGATCCAACGGCGACGTCCTTCTACGGCTCGCGCTACGTGTTCTCACAGATCGATCAACGGTCGCTGTCGCTCGACACCCGGCTCAATGTGACCTTCACGCCGCAACTGACACTCGAGCTGTACGCGCAACCATTCTTCGCGAGCGGTCGCTATTACGACTACGAGGAGTTCGTGGCGCCGCGAGCGCTTCTGAAGCTCGTCTACGGTCGCGATATCGGTACGATCGACGAGCTGCGCGATTCGACCGGCGCATTGACGGGATTCCGCATCGATCCTGAC
>QHUV01000291.1 GCA_003222065.1 Gemmatimonadota bacterium
GTTCTGGGCGAATGAGGCCGGCGTTAGGCGCGCGGTTCACTGGACGAGTGACGTTTTGCTAGCGCTCGCGCTTGGCGGCCTTTGTATCCTCATTGTCGTACCGATACTCGCCCGGCGACGCCCGCGGCTTTGGCTCACGGTCTTCGCGGCGGTCGTCAACCTGGTCTTTCTCGCCGCGGCATATTTTGTCGGGAGCATGGCGATCTCGAGTGTCTGGATGTAATGCTCCGAGGTGCGTCTTCTCTCGAGCGCATAGTTGGACCTGCGTTTCCCTTTCCAGGAGGTCGGGATGATTCGTATCCCCGGCACAATGACGGACCTGCCCGCCGTGTTGATCGACAAGCGACCCACGTCGGCGGCGAATGCATGGTTAGGCGGCGACTATCTCACGGCACAAGTCATTAGTCCTTTTCAGGCCATTCGAGTTCACGTCAATGCGGGTGAAGGCGCGGCAACTCAGGAGCATTTAGCCACGGGCGCCGGTCTGGTTGGCCGTTGGTTTGCGGTCGGCGACTACGTTCAGACGTACGATGAGTACCGGCTGACGCATGCCCTACCAGGCGGCCATTTCACGCACATCGCTATTTGCGTGTTTTCATCAGGCACTGTTTTCAACGTCGGACGGTGCAGTCCGATCTTCAATGCAGTGGGCGGCGCCGAGCAAGTTGAATTCGTGAGTGGCCCGGTTCCGCAACTCCGGCCAATCGATGCGACATGGAGTCGCCTCGCCGGACACGCGTGAGGAGCTGCCGAATGACGAGTTCATGGCCGCGTTTGATGTTCTCTCATCTTTGAGTGAGGAGCGGGTTCTCGGCCGGATGCAGGCACGCGCCAAGGAGTGGCGCGAGTCGACGATTCCGGAATGGCTTCAGAAGCGCGGTGTCTACCGCGCCGTGGTTCGCGGATCAGGTGCGACGTTTCACGTGCACCTTCAAGGGTGCAGACAGCTTGGCTTCGTCGCGGAGGGGCGCGTGGAACCCCTCGCGACGGGAAGTCGGTTGGTCGGCCAGATCCAGACATCAAGATTGATTCGGATCGGCAACGCGGTGTGGGTCATTCTTGTTGTTGGAGGGTCCGTGTGGGGCGGAGCGTGGCCCGTCACGCTATTCGCGATCGCCATCCTTCCGATCGTGAACGCGGTACGCTACAGAATGGCAGCACACGAGCGTGCGGGCCTCGAGTGGGTCATCCGCGAAGCGGCCGAGGTCGAGCCACTGGGGGAGCCGGAGTCCAACGAGGCAGCACGCTAGCCACCTCGCCAATCGATACTTGATCTCATGACCTGGACCATCCTAGCCGAAGTCCTCAAGGCGCTCGGAGGCCTCATCGCCGTCCTGAGCTTTCCATTTGCACTCCTGACGTACGCTCGCTCGGTAAGGACAAGGCGCGCCGAGTGGCTGGCATCGCTGCATGAAAAGTTCTTCGAGAGCGATCGGTACAGAGAGATTCGCCGCGTCCTGGACTATCGCCCCGAGCCAGAGTACGGCGATCTGGTCAAAGCCATTACAGCGCAAAGCCACCACGCGCTCGCCGACGAGTTGTACCGCTACCTCAACTTCTTCGAGTTTCTGGCGGGATTGCGCGGCCTTGGTCAGATTTCAGACGAGGAGATCATTGGATTGTTCGACTACGATCTCCGCCTCATCACACAGCACGACTTCATCATGAGTACCTTGCGACCACAGGGCTTCGAGCGATTGGCCGACCTCCTCGCGAGCGGTCGTCTCCTGCCGCGCTCCTGATGCCGACACCGGTCTTCGTTTACGGAACGCTCAAGGGACGCACGCCTCGTCGGCGCCATCGGCTGCTGCGCAACGCTCGTTTCGTCGCCGCCGCCTCAACCTCGGGCGTGCTTTATGATCTCGGCCGCTACCCTGGTTTGATCCGCGGATCGCGCAATGCGCGTCGCGTGACGGGCGAGTTGTACGAGCTTCCGGACGATTCGGCGCGTCAGATGTTGCGGGCGCTCGATCGATACGAAGGGTCCGAGTACACCCGACGGCGTGTGTATGTACGACTGTCGAACGGGAAGCGACGACTGGCGTGGGCCTATTTGCTCCGCAGGAAGCCGCCCAAATCGACCGAGCTGCCTAGCGGTCGCTATGCGCTTCGTCGCGGTGCTGCCTAACGCGACCAAGCTCTCCGGCGCGCACCATCTCGGCAGCGACGACGTGGGAGACGACTCGCTCCGTCACCGCACGCGTCGTCACGACACATGACGGATCACTGCTCACGTCGCGCGTCAGAACACCCGCCTCGACCGTTAGGCGCACGGCCCGTTCGACCGCTCGCGCTTCCTCCCCGAGGGCGAGTGAGTAGCGGAGCAGCTGCGCGGCGCTGAGAATCGCTCCGATCGGATTCGCGATACCGTCACCGGCGATATCGGGCGCAGAACCGTGAATCGGTTCGTAAAGACCGGCGCGACGAGCGCCGCCGGCGACCGCGCCGAGTGATGCCGAGGGCAGCAAGCCAATGGACCCCGCCAGCACGGCCGCCTCATCGGTGAGAATGTCGCCGAACATGTTTTCCGTCACGACCACGTCGAACTCAGAGGGACGCTGGATGAGTCGCATCGCACACGTGTCGACGAGCATGTGCTCGAGCTGGACGTCGGAGAAGTCCTCAGCGATGACGCGCGTCACGGTGCGTCTCCACAGACGAGACGTCTCGAGCACGTTTGCCTTGTCCACCGAGGTGAGACGGCGGCGACGCGCGCGCGCTAGCTCAGCGGCGACGCGGACGATCCGCTCGATCTCCTCGGTCGTATAGGTACAGACGTCGGTCGCGATCTCCCCGGCGTCGGACCGCTCGAGACGCTTGTCGCCGAAATAAATTCCGCCCGTCAGCTCCCGGACGACAAGAATGTCGACGCCCGTTAGGTGCGCGGGGCGAAAGGGGGACGACGCGGCCAGCGACGGATATGGCACGATCGGGCGCAAGTTCGCAAAGAGGCCGAGCGCGCGACGGATACCGAGCAGCCCCTGTTCCGGGCGAACCCGCGCCGTCGGTGAATCCCAACGTGGGCCGCCCACGGCGCCGAGGAGCACGGCGTCGGACCCGCGGCAGAGCGCGATGGTTTCGTTAGGCAGCGGATCGCCGGTGGCGTCGATCGCGGCGCCGCCGATCAACCCCTCCCGAAAGGTGAAGGTATGACCAAAGCGCGACGCTACGGCCTGGAGCACCAGCCGCGCCGCGGCGACGACCTCGGGTCCGACTCCATCGCCGGGCAGCGTCGCGATGGTCGCCGCCGTCGATTCTCGGAAATCATTCATGTGCTGGCGTCCGCAGGCAGCGTCGAGACGCGGGGTGGGTGAGCGGCTTCGTACGCCGTCAATTCATCGGCGGCGCCAAGGAGGAAATCGAGCTCGTCGATCCCATGCACGAGACAGTGCTTGGCGAATGGCGCGATCGGAAACGGCACGGCATCACCTTCCGGCATGATGAGCGTCTGCAAATCGAGGTTCACCGTCACCCTTGGCGAGTCGTCGCGCGCGCCGTCGGCAAGGCGTTCGACGACCGCCGGGCTCACTTGAATCGGAAGGAGTCCGTTCGCGAGCGCGTTGCCCCGGAAGATGTCGGCGAACTCGGTGCTCACCACCGCACGCACTCCGGCGCCGAGCAGGGCCCACACTGCGTGCTCCCGCGACGATCCGCAGC
>QHUV01000292.1 GCA_003222065.1 Gemmatimonadota bacterium
GCAACATCGCGAGCGGCGGGAAGAGCACCCATGGCACGGCGGCGAGGACCGCCCACCCGAGCGACATCAGATGCGAGGACGCACCGCGATGACAGCCGCCGCCATCTGTCCGGTGACGTTGGCGGTCGTGCGGAACGCGTCGGGAATCGTATCGACACCCAGCAGCACACCGATGCCGTCGATGGGCAACCCGACGCTCGCCAACACGGGTACCATGGCAACGATGGAGCCGCCGGGGATTCCGGGAATGCTGAAGCTGGTCAGCACGGCCGTGATCGCGACCGTCGCGACCTGCGTTCTCGTTAGGTCAGTCGCATAGAGGCGACCGATGAATACGGCGCCGACGGTGAGTCCGATCGCGGCGCCGACACGGAAGAGCGCCGACGCCAGAGGCAACAGAAAGCCGGCCGCCTCGGCGGTCATTCCCAGTGGGCGCTGCGCCCCTTCGATGAGCGCCGGGAGCGCCGCGAGCGACGTGCGGGATGAAAAGGCTACGGCCTGGGCGGGGAAGACGGCGCGCGCGAAGCGCTCGAGGGGTACGCGCCCCAGAATCACCGCCGCCGGGTAGACGATGAGGAGCACGAAGAGCGTCGTTGCGACAGCGATGAGAATGACGTACGACGCGAGCGCCCCGATCGCGACCATGCCGAGCCGGGCGACGAGCGGCAACGTGAGTGCAAACACGCCTAACGGGGCGAGCACCAACACCCAGCGCACGACGCGAAGCATCGCCTCGGCAACGCCACGAAAGAAACGCACCACCGAATCGCGGTTCTCGGGCGCCACGGAAAGCAACGCGAGTCCAAAAATGACCGCGAAGATGATGAGCGGGAGCATCGCGCCGTCCGCAGCACTGCGAACCGGGTTGGCGGGAATGAGTTCGGTGATCCACTGCGCGAGATTCGGAGCTCGACGCGTCGCGTCCGCCGCGGCGGCGGCACCGAATGCCGACATCGCTCGCGCGCGCAGCACCGAAACGGCGCTCGGGTCGATGACCAGATGCGACAGCACGAGCGGGCCGACGAGGGCGCCAACCAGTCCCGACAAACACAGGAATCCGATCGTGATCAAAAATGCCCGTCCGCCGAGCCGTGCGATGTGCGCGGCATCCGCACCAGCGATGCCGACGATGACGAGCGACACGACGAGCGGAATTACCGTCATGCGAATGGCGTTCACGAAGAGCGTGCCGAACGGCTCGACGACGGCAACGGCGCGTTCGACGGTCGTCGCGGTTGTGCGACTCAGAAGCAGACCAAAAACGAGTCCAGCGGTCAGCGCGAGAAGAACGCGCGTGCTGAGAGATAGCCGCGACACGCGCCAAAGCTACGTGTGTCGCACCGCCGAGCAAGGCGGAAACGAAGAGGGCGCCGCGTGGGCGCCCTCTTCCAACTACACGGCTCGATCAGTGGGAGGAGCCACTCGAACCGCTGGAGCCACTCGAACCGCTCGAACCACTGGACCCGCTCGAGCCACGCATGCCACTGCTCGACCCGGAGGAGCCGCCGCTGCCGCCGGACGATCCGCTGGAGCCACTCGATCCACTGGAGCCGCTCATGCCACCGCTCGACTTCGAGGAACCCGACGATCCACTCGACCCAGGATTCGACGAGCCGCCCGATGTTCCGGAGCTGCCTGACGAGCCGCTACCACTGCGATCGCTCGACTCTTCGCTGTCGAGGTCCGGATCGGTCATGTCACCGTCCGACTGCCGGCCGCTGCTGGCGGAACTCCCAATGCCTTGGCCGCCCTGATTGCCGCGATCGGTGCGGCTCTGCGAGCTGCTTCCCGATTGCTGCCAATTTCCAGAGCCGCTGCTGCCCGAGCTACCGGGGCTCCCGGAGCTCGCGCTGCGTCCCGACGTTCCGCCCGACGCCGAGTCGCTGCCCGAACTGCCTGACGAGCCACTCGAGCTACCTTTGTTGAGATCGTCCTTGCGGTCAGCCATCGTCTGCATCCTCCGTATGATGAGCCGCCGGCGCCATCCAGGTCCTTGTCGAGCGCGCCGGGCTCACTCGTGAATGCGCAGGAGCGATGCCACGTGAGCATATTGCTCACGAGTTGACCGGGCTCACGACGGGGTCTACGTTGCGTCGCGTGACGCGAGCACGACCATTCGGACCGATCGCGCTCCCGCGCGTGCGCGCCGGCCTCGACTGATGCGTCGACCGACGATCGGTGCTGGTGCCCGTGTGGCGCTCATCGCACCGGGCGGCCCGCTGAAAGGCGAAGACGATCTTCAGCGCGCCGAAGACAATGCGCGCGCACTCGGATGGGAGCCGCGGCGTGGCTCACACGTGCTCGCGTGTGACGGCTATCTCGCGGGGAATGACGGCGATCGTCTCGCTGATCTCAACGCGGCGCTCACCGACGATGACGTCGACGCGGTGTGGTGCCTGCGGGGCGGGTATGGCGCGATGCGCATTCTGAACAGTGTCGATTACGCGGCATTGCGTCGTCGGCCGAAGCCTCTCATCGGCTATTCGGACGTGACGGCGCTGCACGCGGCCATCGCGACGCGGTGCGAGGTCGTGTCATACCATGGTCCAACGGCGCGCGCCGAGCTGACACCATTCGCCAAGGCATCGCTGGAGCGCGCGCTCCACGGCGAAGAATCGTGCGGAACCGCCATCACCGCATCGATGCTCCATCCAGGGCGCGCCCGCGGCCGGCTCGTTGGAGGAAACCTGGCTCTCTTGTCCGCGCTCGCTGGCACGCCTTACGAGCCCAACTACCACGATGCAATCCTCATCGTCGAAGACGTCAATGAAGCTGCGTATCGCATCGATCGCATGTTGACGCAGCTCCGTCTCGCCGGACGCCTCGCGCGATGCCGCGGCATCGTGTTCGGTCAGTTCACTGACATGCCCACCGCCGCTTCGGACGGGAGCACGCGCCCGCTCGACGACGTGCTTCGCGAAGTCGTCAGCGCGCTCGAGGTCCCGAGCATTGCCGGGGCGCCTATCGGTCACGTCGCCGACCAGTGGACGGTGCCGCTCGGTGCGATCGCGGAGCTCGACGCGGAATCGCGCACCCTGCGTATCTTGGACTGAGAGACTAATTCCAAGCCGCAATGCCGAACTACAAGACCGGCCAACAACTGCTTGACGAAGCGCGGGCGCGGGTGAACGAGATATTCGCCCGCGATGCGATTGCGCTCCGCGCTGCAAAGCCCGATGTCGTCTTCCTCGATATTCGCGAGCAGCCCGAAGTCAACCTCGGCAGGATTCCCGGTGCCGTGCACTTGGCGCGCGGATCGATGGAAACGAAGATCGAGGCGCTCATACCGCGCGAGAAGCGCGTCGTGATTTACTGCGCCAATGGTAACCGCTCGGCATTCGCCGCCGATACGCTCCAGCAGATGGGATATCGCGACGTCGCGTCCATGGCCGGTGGATTCCGCGACTGGGTCGCGCTCGGCGGCGACGTCGAGGGTTGAGCGTATTCCGACAGACGGTGGGACCGTGACGTCGATCGACGCCCTGCTGCAGCTCCCCGACGTGCTCCGCTTGCGCGCCGCGTTGGCGGCGCGGCCCGGCGTCCGCATCACGACCGACGATTCGTCGCGGCGCTTGGCGGCGATCGCACTC
>QHUV01000293.1 GCA_003222065.1 Gemmatimonadota bacterium
AGCGACTTCAAATAGCAGTGGTCCGAGCGAAGCGAGGGCCGCTGACACCGCTGACACCGCCCTGACACCGCTGACGGGCTCCGTGTACAGAGACAGCTCCGCACGCCAGTGATGTGTTGCAATACGTAACGGCTAGCTGCAAGGCGAGAGGAGGGGGAGCGCGCGCAACGCGCGCGCGACTCCAGATCGATTGGCTCCGAGCGCAGCGAGGAACAAGTCAGTGGTCTCAGCGCCGTGTCAGCGGTTTCAGCGGCCCTGCTGACCTCAACCGTTCCCGATTCACGGAAGACCCCAAATTTGGAATGAGGTCTGATGTAAGAGCCATTGTTTAGGTCGACAGAGTACGTGGCACCCGGACGTGCCGATTGTTACATCTTGATCGTATTGGCGCCTCATTCGCGACTATCCTATGCAGTTGAGCCAGTGGCGCCGTGGCCCGATCGCGATCCTGAGCCTGCGTCGCTCCCACGGCAACGGGGCTCGTGTTGCTCTGATGGCGCGCCCGGCGCACCGTCGCTCGACAAGCCCATGAACCGAGCGCCGTACGCTCGCATTGACCGCGTCGACGCGTGGTTCGAGTCGCGCGGGTGGACGCCCTTCCCATTCCAGCGCGAAGTCTGGCAAGCCTATCTCACCGGCGAGAGTGGGCTGGTGCACGCCGCAACGGGCACCGGCAAGACCCTCGCCGCCTGGCTGGGCCCAGTCATCGAGGCTGCCCACGGGCCTAACGCTCCGCGCCCTACGCCCCACGGTCTGCGCGTAGTTTGGGTGACGCCACTTCGTGCGCTGGCCGCCGACACCGCGGCGTCGTTGCGCGAGCCGCTGGAGTCGTTAGGCGTGCCGTGGCAGGTCGAGACGCGAACCGGGGATACGTCGCCGGCACAGCGCGCCCGGCAGCAGCGCCGGCTGCCCGAGACGCTCGTCACGACGCCGGAGAGTCTCACGCTGCTGCTGACGCGCGACGACGTCGCCGACGTCTTTCGCGATCTCCGGCTCATCGTCGTCGACGAGTGGCACGAGCTGATGGGGACGAAACGCGGCGTCCAGGTGGAGCTCGCACTGGCGCGGCTGCGCACCCTGTGTCCCGATGTGCCCACCTGGGGACTCTCGGCGACGATCGGCAACCTCGACGTCGCACTGCGAGCATTGTTAGGCTGCCGCCGGCCTAACGGGACTCCGCCAGCCGGGCGCATCATTCGCGGAGTCGAGCCAAAGCAGATCATTGTCGACGCGCTCATACCGCCCGTCATCACGCGCTTTCCCTGGGCCGGGCACCTCGGCACGCAGATGCTGCCGCAGGTTGTCGAAGCCATCGAACAGGGCGAGAGCGCCATCGTCTTTACCAACACCCGCTCGCAGACGGAGATCTGGTATCAGGCCATTCTCGGCGCGCGCCCCGACTGGGCGGGCGTCATCGCGCTGCACCACGGATCGCTCGACAGGAAGACACGAGACTGGGTGGAGGCGGGCTTGCACACCGGACGCCTGCGTTGTGTCGTCGCGACGTCGAGCCTCGACCTCGGCGTCGACTTCTCGCCGGTCGATCGCGTGCTCCAGATCGGCAGCCCGAAGGGCGTCGCCCGCCTGCTACAGCGCGCGGGGCGGAGCGGTCACCGCCCTGGCGCGACGAGCCGAGTGACGTGTGTGCCGACGAACGCGCTCGAGCTGATCGAGGTGGCGGCGGCGCGCGACGGGATCGAGGCCGGCTCGATCGAGTCGCGACTGCCCGTCACGCGTCCACTCGACGTGCTGGCGCAGCACGTCGTGACCGTCGCGTTAGGCGGCGGCTTCCTCCCGGCCGACCTCAAAGCGGAAGTGATGGGCACGTACGCGTATTCCGCGCTCGAAGACGATGAATGGAACTGGGTGCTCGATTTCGTCTCGAGCGGTGGTGAGGCGCTGCACGCGTATCCGGAGTATGCACGCGTTGTCGTCCGTGAGGGGCGCTGGGTGGTGGAGAGCAGCTTTCTCGCACGGCCGCGCTGGCAAGGAAGCCGATTGCCGATGTCGGACTCCCTCGCCGCCATGCTCCGGGAGCGATTCGGCGAGGCCGCGCGCGGGGAGCTTCGCGGCGCGGAGATGAACGCGCTCCGTCCGCTATTCGACGTTCAGGCCCGATGGTCACGAATTCCGGAGCCCAATCAACTTCTCATCGAGCGCGTCAAGACGCGCGAGGGCCATCACTTATTCTGGTTTCCGTTCGAGGGGCGTCTCGTTCACGAGGGGCTCGCCGCGCTGATGGCGTATCGCATTGCCCGCATCGCGCCAATCACGTTTACGATGTCGGCGAACGATTACGGCTTCGAGCTGCTGTCGGTGGATGCGTCACCGGTGGAGATGGCGCTTGCGCACGGCCTGCTCTCGCCGCAGTCGCTCCTCGAAGACGTGCCCGCGTCCCTCAACGCGACGGAAATGGCGAAGCGACAGTTCCGCGAGATCGCGCGCGTGGCGGGGCTCGTCTTTCCTGGTCTGCCGCGGTCCGGCAAGACCGCGCGTCAGCTGCAAGCCTCGTCAAGTCTCTTCTTCGACGTCTTCCGGCGCTATGATCCCAACAATCTCCTATTGTCGCAGGCCCATCGCGAGGTGCTCGAGCGCCAGCTGGAATCCTCCCGTTTGGGACGCACGCTCGAGCGGTTGTCGCAAGCGCAAGTTGTCATCACCGAGCCAAAGCGCGTGACGCCCCTCGCGTTTCCATTGTTGGTCGATCGCACGCGCGAGCGCGTCTCGTCGGAGTCCGTGACCGATCGTATTCAGCGCATGCAGATCGCGCTGGAGAAGGCGGCCGGGTGACACGATGACCGAGTCCGCGATCGACCGACGCGAGGTCAGCATCGAAATCGCCGGCGAGCACGTGTCGCTCATGGCGGAGCACGCCCTGTACTGGCCGCGCACGTCGACGCTGCTCATCGCCGACGCGCACTTCGGCAAAGCCGCGACCTTCCGCGCCGGCGGGATCTTCGTGCCCCGCGGGACGACGACGAATGCGTTGACCCGTCTCGATGACGCGCTCGCGCGGACCAATGCGGCGCGCCTGATCTTCCTCGGTGACCTGCTACATGCACGGGAAGGCCGCTCGCCGGAGACGTTAGGCGTCGTCGGCGAGTGGCGCGCGACGCACGCGAAGCTCGAGGTCATACTCGTGCGGGGCAATCACGATCGCAGCGCCGGGGACCCGCCTGAGTCGTTAGGTATCGCCTGCGTCGACGCGCCGATGCTCGATGGACCATTCGCCTTTGCCCATCACCCGGTGACGATCGAGGGGCGCTACGTTCTCGCTGGCCACGTACATCCCGCGGCGCGGCTGAGCGGTCCTGGCCGGCAGCACGAGCGCCTGCCGTGCTTCTGGATTCGTCACGCCGGTGCCGTCCTGCCAGCATTCGGTGATTTTACTGGCCTTGGTGATATTGATCTGCTGGACGGAGATCGCATCTTCGCGATTGTCGGTGAATCGGTTCTACCGGTGTCGGTTCAGAGTCAGCCATGAAAATCATGCGGGCACTTGTTGCTGGAATCGTCGTCGTGGGCGTCGCGAGCGCCGGACATCGAGCGTCCGCGCAGAGCCCACGCATCGACATCGCCAATGCGATTGCTTGGCTGCCATCAAACACCGAGACGTTGATCGTCGCGAAGGGACCGATCGATCTGGGCGAGACCGCGGACGCGCTGAGCGACCTGTCAGGCCACCTTGCGCGGTCAGTCGCCGGCGGGCCACTCGGCGACGCGAAAGGCGACGTCTTCCGGCTACTCAGCGGCGCGCACATCAGGTTCGCGGTGGAGGGTTCTCGCGCCTTCCGCGCGCCGCGCGGGCTTGGTCTCGGGCCCTACGAGGGATGCCACATCCTCGCGTTCGAGAACGTGGACGGACCGGTGATCGACCGGTTCATGAGCGCTCTCGAAACAGCCGGGGCGGCAGCGACGAGGATCGCGGGTGTCGACGCCGTGTTGGTGAAGTGGCGCGCCGAGGAGGACGAGTGGTCAGCCTTCGTCGTTCGGGCGCGGCCGGACGTGATCGTCATCGCGACAAGTGAGCGTATGCTAACGGAGGTGCTCGACAGAGCCCAGCGCGGCGGGGGCGGGCGCGCTTTTCCGCGGAGCCTCCAGGAATGGGCGGGTGTGGACACGTCGGCGAGTGTCTGGGCGATCCGTCATTACGTCCCTGAGGGCAGTCGGTCGGATCCGACCTCGCCCCTAACGAGTGAACAGCGTCCGGCGAACGAACCCGACACGCTCGCCGTGGGAATGGCGGTCAGCGTCGGTGGGCGCCCTGGTAAGTTCGTCGCCCATTACTACTCTACTAATTCTCAAGCTCAGGCCATTGCGCGGCGACTGTGGAGTCATCCGCGAGAGGGCTTGACGCCCCTGTTTGCGTCTGGGCCGAAGGGCGATGTGCGCATCTCCGGAGCACCGCGGAGTGCCGATGGGCGGTCGATGCTGGCGCTGGTTCTGTTGGCCGCGCTCGGCCACGCCATCTATATCTGAGCGTTATGCACGGAGAGCTTGCTGAGTTGGTTGCCCTCGCTGCGTATGGCTCGGTTTACCTCGCCGATAATGCGCCAGCGCCGCCAGAGCTCTTCCCGACCGCTTCGGTGTTCAAATACACGAACGGTGTGGAATTCCACCGTTCGGCCAGACGATTCGGTGTGTTGCCCACGAACATCGTCGTCGGCAGTAGCTGTGCGGCCTGGTATTCGGACCTTCGCAATCGAGGCGCCGTCTCGCTGCGCCTAGCCCGCGTCGACAGCGCGGCGCGCACGGGAGAATTTCCGGCGCTCCCGGCACACGTCGCCACCGCCTTCGCGAACGGCGTGCCGGCAGCACTGGTGGCTCACTTCGGCGAGCAGTCGCGAGAGTCATGGACGGGCAACTGGGCCGTGACAATTCCAAAGCATCCCGAGCAACGGATCTGGAGCGCCCGGTTTCATGGATCGCCGACCGACATCACGCTTCGCGAGGGACCATCGCTGAACGCGGCAACGCAGCGGTTGGACCGTGCTCTCGCAGAAGTCTCCGCGTTTGCGGCGGGTCACAGCCTGTTAGAGGATTGGAACAAGGTATTTCTCACGGCACGTGCGCTGCTCTCTTCGAATGCGCCGGAGATTCCCTACCATCCCGACATGCTTCCGCCTAACGGTTACAGCCTGACGGCGCGTCGACTGGTCGCCGCCGCCAGCGCCGCGTGGGTTTTCGGCGGCATGGGCTCGTGGAACGACATCGCCGTCGGGGACCCGGTGCGATATCAGGTCGTGACCGCGGAGCTGTTCGAGGCAGTATTCGATGCGGTCCTCGCGGGCACGAACTCCGGCGGGGTCGCGACCAAAACAGCCCGCAGCCGCAACTAACGCATCGCTCCTTCGACCTAACGTTTACCCTCCAATTTGGGTTCTTCGCGGAATTTCGGGATGGCAATGGGGCAGGAGCG
>QHUV01000020.1 GCA_003222065.1 Gemmatimonadota bacterium
AGGAAGTGGCGCGGCCCCTCATCACCGATGGCGAGGTCGCCGACGTGCTGCGATCCGCTATGGGCGAGCGAGCGCCTGATGAGATCATGGCGCTGATCCGCGGCGTGAGCCGGAGCCCGTTACAGCGGCTCATCTCCGGCTCGCTCGATCTCGACAAGCTGGACTATCTGCGGCGCGACGCCTTCATGTGCGGCGTCCCGTACGGCGAGATCGACGTCGACCGGCTCGTGAATTCGTTGACGATCGTCGAGACGCCCGATGGCCGGCAGATCGGCATTGTCGAAAAAGGACTATCGGCACTCGAGTCGCTGCTCTTTGCACGCTATCAGATGTACCGAAATGTGTACTGGCACCACGCGGTCCGCAGCGCGACAGCGATGTACAAGCGCCTTGTCGACGACGCGATGAACGCCGGATCGCTCGACGCAGCGGCGCTCGCCGCGTTCACCGACGAAGGTCTGCTCCATGATCTGGCTCGACGTGCGCCGAGCCCACTCCTCGGCGCCTTACGAGAGCGGCGGTTATTCAAGCGCGCCTTTCAGTGTCCGGCCGGCGACCTTCCACCGGACGTCGCCGAGTGGATTGCCGACGATCCCGCTCTCACGCGTCGCGTCGAGGACGCGCTCGCCGCCGAGTTGGGGCTCGCCGCCGGAGAGGTGCTCCTCGACTATCCGACGAAGACGCAGATGCTCGGCCTCGACATGCCCGTGCAGCGCCGAAATGGCGACGTCTTCCGCCTAACGGCCGAGGGCGAAGGCGGCATCAACCTGCCGAAGCTCGCCGAGGAATTCTACCGGTCCGCGCGCTGGCTTCGCGTCTTCGTGCGTCGCCCGGTAGAACTGCAGCGCCGCTCCGTACTCGCCCTCGCAGCAAGGCCGCGCGAGGAAGTGAAATCACTTCTCGACCGCGGATGTCTATTGCTCGCGAGGTGACAAAAAGGCCCGCCAGTTTCCGGCGGGCCCCAGTGAGACGCATGGCGAGAGGAGCAGGAGTGAGCGCAACGCGCGAGCGACTTCGAATAAGCTTGCCGCGAGTGCCAGCGAGCAGCGGCCGTCGCCGCGGCCTACGCTAACGTTTGGGTAAAAACGTTAGCGTAGGCCGCGGCGCTGGCTGAATCAGTTTTACCGTCTTGACAACGCCATTCGCCATCTCGTACTCGAGGAAGAACCCGGCCGGCACGTTGGCACCGGTCATCCGGAATCGCGTCGGCGAATCGGCGAGTAACGTGTACACCGGCTGGCCGGGTACAGTGAGCTTCAGGTCGCCGTCGTACGCGACTTCGATCGAGAGGGCCGGCATCTCGGATACAAATGTGCCGGTGAGCTTCCCCGCGTCGCTCGCGGCGAGGGTGATCTTGCGCGTCGTATCGGCCGCGTCGGGCTTGCGGCCGAATGATCCGATGCCCTCGAAGTCGACGCTGTGCACCTTGCCATCGGCGCCTAACGCGAATGTCACGAACGTCTGGCCAAGCGCCCGGCTGTGCCAACGCGCGCGGAATGTGTCGAAGTGCCAGTGCTCGAGCTCTCCGTCGTACAGCGTGCCGTACGTCATCCGCAGCGTACCGTTCTCCAATCGGATCGTCGCGTCACCGTACATGCTGTCGCTGTAGACCCCCGCATACCGATCGAGCGCCAACGACGGCTTCGTGTCGGGAACGCGCTGCGCGAGGCGCTTCTGCTGCGCTTCCTTCGCCTGCGCCCGTGCCTTGTCGAAGGTCTTCCGATATTCGCCGTTCCAATCGCGGGCCGGCTCGTTCAGGAGCCCGTCGAGGACACGGTATAGCGCGATCGACGGAACGGGTGAGCCATTGGCATTCGTCAGGATCACCATGCCAATCTTCTCCTCCGGCATCACGGCCACCATCGCGCTCATGCCGTCGATGTTGCCGCCATGCTGATCGAGCTCGCGGCCGCGGTAGTCTCCAAGGAACCAACCCATTCCGTAGGCGTTGAGATGCGTATACGGATTGAGCTGCCGGGCATCCGGGCCGACGGGAATGACCATCTGCGCGGTGTGCGTCTCGCCGAGTGCGGACGCGCTTACCAGCGGTTTGCCGCCGTCATGCCTAACGGGCCGAAAATTCTCTCGCGCACGAGGTCGTCCCACGGCTTGCCGGCGGCGTGGGCCGCTGCCTGTCCGGCGGCCAGGTACATGATGTTCTGATAGCCGAAGTGGGAGCGCACGCTCCACGTCGGCTTGAGAAAGCGCACGCGCCGCAAGATTTCATCGCGATTGTAGTCGGTCGCGTACCACATCAGGTCTCCCCGCGCCAGGCCACTGCGATGCGTCAACAGATCGCGAACGGTCAACTCGCGCGAGACGTACGGATCGTACATCTGAACATCGGGGAGGTACGCGGTGGCGGGATCGTCCCATCGCATCTTGCCCTGGTCGACGAGCATGGCGACGAGCGTCGCCGTAAACGCTTTCGACGCGGAGCCGATCGCGAAGAGCGTATGCTCATCGACCGGCTCGGCGTTGCCCATCGTGCGTGTGCCGTAACCCTTCATGAGCACGATCGAATCGTTCTTGACGACGGCAATCGCGAGCCCGGGAACCTTCCAGTCCTGCATCGCCTGCGCGATGTACTGGTCGAAGCCGGCGAGCGGAGCCTTTGGCGTCGTTTTGTCCGTCGGTGCTTGCTTCCCAGACGGCTTTTGAGCGAGCGCGGGCGCGGCGGACGAGAGTGTAGCAAGGGCGAGCGTGGCTCGCACCAAATAGCGGGTGAGCATGTGGGTACCTCGGGAGGGAGTCGATCGCGGCGCGCTAATATTGCGCTTCGCGCACAGGCGCGAAAGCTCCTCCTTCCACCGCGCTATCGCACCTCTGGTTCCGGCATGCGCTCGCGTCCACGTGCTTCGGCGAGCTTTCTCGCGATCCCGCGATAGAACGCAGCGTCGTCGCGACGTCCCTCCTCATCCAGACTGAAGGCGGCGCGCTCGAGCGCGTAGAGGATGTTGCCGAGGTAGAGTTGAGCGACGTTGGCGACGGTCTCGTCGCTCATGGCGTACGCGGCTGGGTCGCCATCGGGCCCGTCGGCGTCTCCGATCGCGGCCCGTCGACATCCGCGACCTCGACCACGATCGCCGTGATGTTGTCGAGCCCACCACGACCGTTCGCCTCGGAGATCAGCGCGTGCACCTTACGGTCCGGGGTCGCGCGCGAGATCAGCAGCGTCTGGAGGCGCCGGTCATCCACCATGCCCGTGAGTCCGTCGCTGGCGACGAGGAAGACATCGCCGACCTTTACCTCGCCACGATACGTGTCCGGCTCGACGTCCTGGCTCGCGCCCACGCATCGCGTAATGACATTGCTGTACGGGTGATAGCGGGCCTGCTCAGGCGTCAGAAAGCCGGCGTCGACCTGCTCCTGCACGTAGGAATGATCCTTCGTGAGCTGTATCAGGGCACCGTCGCGGAGAAGATAGACGCGCGAATCGCCGACCTGGCCGATGAGATAGCGGCGGCCGGCGATGATGAGCACCGACACCGTCGTGCCCATGCCTTGTTTGTCGACTTCGATGAGCGTTCGCTCATGAATGGCGCGATTGGCCGTCTTGAGCGACTCCGTGACGCGCCGCTCGACGCCGTTCGTCTCGAGATCGCGGAGCTCCGTCAGCTCGCGATGGACGATCTGTACGGCCATTTCACTGGCGACTTCGCCCGCGGCGTGGCCCCCCATACCGTCGGCAACGATGAAGAGGCCGCGTTGCGGGTCCGCCTCAGCCGCGAAATTGTCTTCGTTGCCGGAGCGGATCATCCCGACATCGGTCCGAGCAGCATGAAGCAGACGCACTATCAACTCGTCAGCTCTTCAAGAGGTAGAAGGCAGTCGCGGCGGCGGCAATCAATATCGCGATCCAGGTCCAGACGGAAATACCGCGTCGCTCCGGCGCCGCCGGCGCCGGCTTCGCGGTCACACTCGGCCTCGGCTCGCGCGGCGGCAACTTGCTGCGATCGATCGGCATCGAGGCGATCGCGCGGGTGCTTTTCGCAGCAGGCACCGGAATGTCGGCTGGCCGAAACGTGAGCTTCACGCCGCCGAAACGCACGTCCGGTGCACCATCCAGGCGTCGTTCGTGAGTCGTAAGTCGCGAACCGCCGACGTACGTTCCATTCGTCGATCCGAGGTCGATCAAATACCATCCGTCGTCGCGGCGCTGCAGCTTCGCGTGGGTGTCCGAGACGCTGTCGTCATCAATGACGATGTCATTGTGCGCTCCACGCCCAACGTGGGCGAGCGGCACCCGCACCTCGAAGCGAGTTCCACGGGCGACGCCCTCGTTGATCACTTCGAGCACGGCGAGGACAGGGCGCGTATCGGGCGCCGACGGGCGGGACGCCGGCGTGTCCGGCACCGCCGGAATGAGGTCCGTCGCATCTGCGCCGGCGCCGCTTGGCGTGCTGTCGGCAGCGCGCACGGTTGGCCCCTTCTCGGCTGCGCTCGCGATCGGCGCGGCCGGCGCGGCCGGCGCGGGCGTGTCGACTACCGCAGCAAGCGCCGGTGCCGTCGCTTGCGCGTCCTTTGACGGCGCCGGTGTCGGGGGGGCCGTTGGCGGCGCCGGCATCGTCGCCGCGGGCATCGATCCCGAGATCATGACGTCGGCGTAGAAGCGAAACTCCTCCGAGCCCACGCGAACCACGTCGGATCGTGACAGGACCTGCGACTGCAGCACACGCACACCATTCACGTACACGCCGTTCGTGCTGTGGTCGTGGATGAGATAGCCGCGTTCCGATGGAACGATCTCCGCGTGACGCCGCGAGACTTCATTTTGCGCGACGACGACCTCCGAGCTCGCATCGCGTCCGATCGTGATGCCGCGTTCAGGCACGATGTATTCCTTTCCGTCAACGAGCGAAACGAGCCGCCCGCCCGATCCAATCGTCGCACGCGGTGCGCCGGCCCGTTTCTCGAGTATCGATCGCGCCTCGTCGTGCATGACGTGGCGCGTCGTGCCGCCTTTCGCGTCTTCAGCGTAAAAGAGCTCCCGGCCACCGACCTCGATCTTGTCCCCGTGCATCAGCGGCGTCGGCTCGGCGCCAAGCAGGACCCCATTCACTCTCACAGGAGAATTTCCCCTGCGCTGGATGACGCTATGACCGCTCGAAAGGTCGATCACTGCCTGTGTACCGATGCCGTCGTCGTCGGATATCCGAATGTCGACGTCAGCACCGCCACCGAGCCGCGTCTGGCCGGACCCAAGCGAGTGTTGACGATCATTGATTCGGAGGACCGGCATCTAGTTGCGCTGGCGCGGCGGACGAGGTGGGACGGCAGAAACTACCCCAGCCCCCCCGACGCTCGCAAGCGGCGCAAAATGCGTCAGTTGGCGCGTTGCGCGCATGCATCACATTCCGCCCGCGAGCGCACGAGTCGTCTCCGTGCGCAACCTGGCCGCGCCCGTCTGCAGCCGATAAAGGCGCTCGTACAATCCCTCCCTTGCCATCAATTGCCGATGCGTGCCGCGTTCGCGCACCTGGCCATGATGCAGCACGAGAATCTCGTCGGCGTTGACAATCGTGCTCAAACGATGCGCGATCGCGATTGTCGTCCGACCGCTCATCAGCACCGCGAGCGCGCGTTGGATTTCGGCTTCGATCTCGCTGTCCACCGCGCTCGTCGCCTCATCCAGAACCAAGAGCGCCGGATCGGCCGCGATCGCACGCGCAAACGAGAGCAGCTGGCGTTCGCCGACGCTGATCGACGCACCGCGCTCGCCTAACACATGCGCGTACCCCCCAGGGAGCCCTCGAATTATTCGATCGGCTCCGACGCGTGCCGCGGCGGCCGCCACCTGCTCTTCTTTCAGCGGGTTGGAGAGACGGATGTTGCTCGTGATGTCCCCCGCGAAGAGAAAAATGTCCTGCTGCACATAACCGATCAGCGCGCGCAGCTCGCCGACGGGAATTTCGCGGATGTCAACGCCATTCACGGTGATCCGCCCGCGCTGCGGATCGTAGAATCGGAGCAGCAGATTCACGATCGTCGTCTTCCCTGCTCCCGTGTGACCGACGAGCGCCACCGTCTGTCCCGGCGCGGCGCGGAAGCTCACCCCCTTGAGCACCCACTCCGGTGTGCGTTCACCGGTGCCGCCAGCGCGTGCTACGTGTGCGATGTCGTACGCAAACCACACGTCGTGAAATTCCACGGTCACCTTGCTCGCGACCGCTCGCGGCGTTCGCAAGACCGATGTTCGCTCGGCCGAAACGGCGATCGGCGTGTCGAGCAACTTGAAGATGCGCTCCGATGCCGCCATCGCCTGCTGCAGCATGTTGTACTTGTCCGAGAGATCCTGCAGCGGATCGAAGAAGCGCCTGACGAGTTGCAGGAACGCCGCCACCGTGCCGACGGTGAGGGCGCCGATCTCGACGCGCCGCGCGCCGGCCACGATCAAGCTCGCCAGTGCCACTGTCGTAAGAATCTCGATCGCCGGGAAATACAAGGCGTACACGCGAATGGACTTGAGGTGCGCGTCCAAGTGATCGCGATTGAGCGCATCGAACCGCGCCGCCTCGTCGCGCTCGCGGCCGAATAGCTGCACGATGCGCATCCCCGTGATATGCTCTTGGACATAGGCATTGATGCGCGCAAGCCGAGTCCGGATCTCTCGATAGGCGGACCGCACTGAGCGCTGGAAGATGCTCGATGTCATCCACACGAAAGGAATCACCGCAAACGACGCGACCGCGAGCCGCCAGTCGGTAATGATCATCAGCACGCTGATCGCGATGAGCGTGAACAGGTCGCCCATGCCCGAGACGACTCCCGCCGTGAACAGCTCATTGAGTGATTCCACATCGGAGGTCACGCGCGTTATCAGGCGCCCGACCGGATTTCGATCGAAGAACGCGATGGGCAGCTCTTGAAGGCGCGCGAAGAGCTCGTGTCTCAGATCACGCATGACGCGCTGGCCGAGGAGGCTGGTGAGCAGTGTCTCGCCATACGACGCTGCGAACGAGAGCGCCAACGCCGCGCCAAACAGCATCGCCATGCGGCCCGCTGCCGCGACGTCGCGGGCCGGCAGTGCGACATCGATCACACGCTGCGTAAGCAAAGGTCCGACAAGCTGCAGCAGCCCTTCGATCGCCAGCAGGCTCAGCGACGCCGCGACGAGCAATCGATAGGGCCCAGCATAACGAATCAGCCGGCGCATTAGTCGACTGTCGTACGCTTTGCCGAGGGCCTCTTCCTCATGGTATTCGGTGACCGGCGACGACATTGTCGTAAGGTAACGGGCACCGAGAACAGCTTAAATCACCCTTCAGTCCGTCTGCAACCAGCGTCGCCGGAGCGACGCTGGTACATCGGTTGCGTTTTCCGAGGCCGCAGTCATACCCCCAATTTTTGGAGGAGACGATATGGGTATCGTAGCGTGGATAGTACTGGGCCTCATCGCCGGCGCGATCGCGAAGGCGATCATGCCGGGCAAGGACCCGGGGGGCGTCATCGTCACGATTCTCATTGGAATCGTCGGTGCGTTCCTTGGCGGGTTCCTCGGCAATCTCGTCACTGGGACCGGGTTGAATGGATTCTCACTGTGGAGCATCGTGCTCGCGGTGCTCGGTGCATTGCTCCTGTTGTGGATCTATCGCATGACAACCCGAGGTCGAACCACCACGACGACGCTCTGAGGCCCCTTTCGGGTCCGCGGTGGGTCACAGGGCCGGCGCGACGTCGCGCCGGCCATTTTTTTTAGATCGAGCGACGCGTCTTTCTGCAGCCACTGATACCTTTCGCCGGAACGCTACCGCTATAAATGCCCCTCTGGCTCTACTGGATCCTGCTCGGCCTGATCGCCGGCTCACTCGCCAAGTGGATTCTGCCCGGGCGCGACCCGGCCGGTTGCCTCTTTACGATTTTTCTTGGCATCATCGGCGCCTTGTTAGGCGGGCTGATCGGATCATACGTCGGATGGGGCGAAGTCACGCAGGGTGAGCTCGATCTGCGCTCCATCGGCATCGCCACGGTCGGCGCCATCGTCGTTCTGGTCATCGGTCGGCTCATCCGCGCCATCCTGCGAATTCGCTGACGCCAACCGCCGCCAACCAGCCGCGAAGCACTGCCCCTTCGGTTAACTTTCGCCCATGAAGGACGCCATCGTCGTTCGTGGAGCTCGCCAGCACAATTTAAAGGGATTCGACCTGCGCATTCCGCGTCGGGCCTTCACCGTCGTTACCGGTCCTTCGGGGTCGGGCAAGTCGTCACTCGCGTTTGACACGATCTACGCCGAGGGTCAGCGCCGGTATGTCGAGTCGCTGTCGGCCTACGCGAGGCAGTTTCTCGAGCGGATGGAGAAACCCGACGTCGATTCGGTAGACGGACTCTCGCCGGCAGTGGCGATCGAGCAGAAGAATCCGACAAAGACTTCCCGTTCCACGGTCGGCACGGCAACGGAGATCTACGACTATCTGCGTCTGCTTTGGGCGCGCATCGGGCGAACCTTCTGTCCGCTCTGCGGCCGCGAGATGAAGCCGGATACGGTGCAGTCCGTTGCCGACGCCGTCGGCGCCCTGCCGGCCGGCACGCGCTATTCCGTTGCCTCCCCGCTCCGAATGTCCGATGAGGTCACTCACGACGTCGTCGTCGACAATCTGCGCGCCGCGGGGTTTCTCCGCCTCAGTATCGATGGAGTTGTTAGGCATCTCGACGAGCTACCGGGACTCCCGATCGACGTAACCTTCGCGAAGGAGCTCCTCGTCATTGTCGATCGCCTCGCTGTCGCCGATGACACGCGCGGCCGCCTCGTCGACGCCGTCGCGACGGCATTTCGAGAGGGTGATGGGGATTGCGTCATTCTCTTCACCGAGCCCGTTACCTCCCCGCGCTTCAGCCAGCCCGCCGTGCGGTGGCGCTTCACGGAGCGCTTCGAGTGCGCGAACGACGGAACGCGAGCGCCGTCGCCGACGCCGCAGCTCTTTTCATTCAACAGTCCGCGTGGCGCGTGCAGTCGGTGCAACGGCTTCGGCGCGACGCTCGAGTACGATGAGGCCCTCATCGTGCCCTACCCCGATCGATCCTTGCGCGATGGCGCGATCGATCCGTGGCGCATGCCGCGCTACGAGAATAAGCGTCGCGCGCTGGCAGAATTCGCAAAGCGGGAACGCATTCCCACCGACGTGGCTTGGCAGAAATTGTCCGAGCAACAGCGCCACAAACTTTTGCACGCGAGGGCTCGCGGCTACAAAGGCATATTCCCCTTCCTGTCAGACCTCGAGGAGAAGCGCTACAAGCAGTACATCAGAGTCTTTCTCCGACAGTACCAGAGCGCGCGCCAGTGTCCCGACTGTGGTGGAGCGAAGCTGCAGCCGGCGTCGCTACAGGTACGCGTCGACGGGCGCACCATCGCTGAAGTGAGTGAGCTTCCCGTCGATCGGCTTTTGGATTGGCTGTCGACCGTCTCACTCAACGAGTTCGAGAGGCAGGTTGCCGCGCACATCCTCAAGGAAGCGCGCGATCGCGTACAGTTTCTCTGCGACGTCGGGCTCAACTACCTAACGCTCAATCGCGCCACGCGTACGCTCTCGGGCGGCGAAGCCCAGCGCATCGGTCTCGCGAACTCGCTCGGTTCACAGTTGGTCGATACCCTGTACGTGCTCGACGAACCCTCCATCGGCTTGCACCCACGCGACACCGATCGCCTGCTCCGACTGCTGCATCGGCTTCGCGACGCTGGCAATACGGTCATCGTCGTGGAGCACGATCCCGAAACGATTCGCGCGGCCGATTACATGGTGGAGCTCGGACCCGCGAGCGGTGAGCGTGGCGGCCAAGTCGTTTTCTCCGGACCGATGTCGCGCATTAGCGAGAGTCCGCTCACCGGCGCGTATCTCACGGGCAAACGCGATATCCCGCTCCCGACGCGCCGGCGTCGGCTCGGTCCACAATGGCTCACTTTGACTGGTGCGCGCGAGCATAACCTCAAGGGCGTCGACATCCGCGTCCCGTTAGGCACGGTCACCTGCGTCACCAGCGTCTCGGGCTCCGGAAAAAGCACGCTCGTGCACGACGTGCTCATGCGCGCGCTCGAGCTTCGGTTGCGCGGTGAGCATAGCGCCAAGCAGCATCTCGGCGAAGCGGTCGGTGCCTTCGAGAGTATCACCGGCACCGAAGCGCTCGATGACGTGGTGATGGTCGATCAGAGTCCGATCGGGAAGTCTCCGCGCTCGAATCCCGTCACGTACGTGAAGGCGTTCGACGAAATTCGCCGTATTTTCGCCGACGCGCCGCTCGCCCGGCAGCGTGAGTATACCGCAGGCACGTTCAGCTTCAACGTCGCTGGCGGACGATGCGAGACGTGCGAGGGGGCGGGCTATCTCGAGGTCGAGATGGTGTTCATGGCCGACGTCTTCGTGCCTTGCGACGATTGCGGCGGCAAGCGATTCAAGCCCGAAGTGCTCGACGTGAAAGTCCACGGTCGCAGCATCTACGATGTCCTCGAGCTGACCGTCGACGAGGCAATTCGGTTCTTTCCGCGCGAAGAGAGGCTCGGTCAGGCGCTGTGGCAGCTGCAGCAAGTCGGCTTGGGCTATCTCCGACTGGGCCAACCAGCGACGACTCTCTCCGGCGGCGAAGCGCAGCGACTCAAGATCGCCCGCGAGCTTGCCCTGACGAGCAAGAAGACCGGTAAGAAGCTCTACATCATGGACGAGCCGACGACCGGACTGCATCTCGAGGACATTCGTCGGCTGGCGCAGGTGTTCGATCGTTTAGTCGATGCTGGCCACACGTTGGTGCTCATCGAGCATAATCTCGATGTCATCAAGCTTGCCGATTGGGTCATCGATCTTGGACCAGAGGCCGGCGATCGCGGAGGCCAGGTGGTCGCGACTGGACGCCCGGAAGAGGTCGCGGAGGTCGAACAGTCGCACACCGGGCGTTGGCTCCGTACCGTGCTGCATGGCGTGAACCATTCCGATGCGTCGCCACGAGTCAAGGCGTCGCGCGCATCGTCGCTCGCCGCGTCCTGAGCGCTTTCCGCCTTGCCCCAGAATGAGGCGAGTGAATATTCGATCGAGTCGTCCGGCGCCAGGACTAGCGGATCCGGTTTGACTTTGATGTCCCCCGTCCTAGCTTAGGTCCGCCAGTGCCAATTCATGTGGAAGGACTCCAAGCAGGGGATCGTCGCCTTCGGACCCGAACGTGCCCGGGCCCAAGTCCACACGACGGCGCCACTGAAGAGCGGCCGCACGGAAATTAGCAAATGATCAACCCTCCAGAGCAGGTCGAGAGCTCGAGTGGCGAGCGTACAGCCTACCCGGACCTCGCTTGGCGCGCCGTCATCGAGGCGACGCACGGCAGCTACGAGGTTCTTGCCGAGCTCGCGCGCGACGGGGACGGGGCGGTGGCGTTCGTCGGCCGACCCCTTGCCGGTGGCCAGCTCATGGTCCTCAAGCTGGAGCCGGAGCCGCCGGCTACTGACGGCGGGCGGCGTTACACGCTCTTCGAGCTCAAGATACTCGACAACACTGTTCCTGCACCGCGCATCAACTGTCCCGTGTGCGCCGCTTTGGTCTCGGCGTGGCGTGGCAGTTGTCCCGCCTGCGGCAGCGCGATCGGTGCCGGTGCGGATCCCAAAGGAACGTCACTCCCGGCCGACGTGCTCCTCGCCTTCTATCGGTTCGTATCCGGGCGGTACGACGTCGTCGGCGAGCTGCCGCTAGAAGGTGTCGGTCCCCCGGCTTACGTCGTTCGGATGCGAGACGAGGAGGCCTCCTACTCGCTGTTGCGCCTGGCGTTAGGCGGCACGGTCGGGGCTGGCCCGCAGCCGTACGTCGTCGACGTCTTGCCGCTTGCAGCGGCCAGCGGCGGCGAACACGCCGCACCGACGCGCGCTCCGCTCGACGTCGCCGCGCCAGTCACGTCGGTTGCCGCCACCACGCCGACGACGGCCGAACGCGTGTGCCCGCAGTGCGGCGCGAGCTTCGGCGCCGGTACGCTTTTCTGTCCCCGCGACGGTGCCAGCCTTCGCCCGGTGACGTCAGGCTCGGACCTCGTCGGCCAGCTCATTGATGACCGCTATTACGTCGAGCAGCGCCTTGGGGCAGGCGGCATGGGCGAAGTCTATATCGCCCACCAGGTGCGTACTGGACGCAAGTGCGCGCTCAAGCTGATGCATCAGGCGATGACACAGGATCCCGACGCTGTTGGGCGCTTTCGTCGCGAAACGTCGAGCGCGTGCGCGATCTCGCACCCCAACGTCGCGACGATTTACGACTCGGGAGAGACCCTTGATCGCCGGCCGTACTTCGCAATGGAGTTTGTCGACGGACGCTCGCTGTCCCAAGTGATCCATGACGAGGGACGGCTCGACCCGTGGCGCACCGCCGACATCGGCCGGCAGATCGCCGAGGGGCTCGCCGCTGCGCACGATCTCGACATCGTACATCGCGACCTCAAGCCGGAGAACGTCATGCTCGGCACGGGTCGCGGCGGAGCGGACTGCGTGAAGCTCGTCGACTTCGGCATCGCCAAGCCGACGAAGGGCCTCGGGAACACGCTGACGCGCACAGGCTTCATTCTCGGGACGCCCGCGTACATGAGTCCCGAACAGCTCTGCGCCGACAAGGTCGACGGCCGTACGGATCTCTACTCGCTTGGCTGCGTCCTACACGAGATGCTCACCGGCGCGACGCCCTTCGCCGGGCAGAGCCTCGAGAAGATGATGATGCTGCGTCTTACCGAGGCGCCGCCACACCCGAGGACACTGAACGCTCAGATCCCTCTGGTGC
>QHUV01000294.1 GCA_003222065.1 Gemmatimonadota bacterium
ATACTCGCCGCGAGACCCGTAAGCACAAGCAGCGTGAGGGAGAAGGCGATGACCGGTGCGCTCAGCGAAATGTTCTCGACGCGCGGCAATCCCGCCGGCGCGGCCGCGACGAACGCGCGGACGGCCCACGTGGCCAGAGCGACGCCAAGAATTCCGCCTAACAACAATATCGGCGTCGCCTCGGCGACCGATTGCGCGATCAACCGCGTGCGCGAGGCGCCGAGTGCCAGACGCACCGCGAACTCACCGCTCCGCGCCGTCGCTCGCGTCCCGAAGAGGCTCGACAGATTCACACAGGCGATGAGTAGAAGAAACGAAACCGCTCCCTGGAGAAGGGTTAGTACCGGCCGCACGTCGCGCACCGCGTCGTCGAGCATCGAGTCCACGGTCATGCTCGCGCCCGCGCTATTGCCTCCATATGTATTCGCTAATCGCTCAGCCAATGCCGCTGCCTCTCGGCGCGCCTGATGCAACGTCGCGTGCGCGTCCAGACGGCCGACAACGCGGTAGTTCTCGGTCACCGCGCGCGTGAGCTCACCAGGTGCGAGGACGAGCGGCACCCACGCCTGGTAGTTGACCGACGGATACTGAAAAGCCGGCGGCATGATGCCGATGATCGTGTGTAGCGTTCCGTTGAGATGAATCTGTTGGCCGACAACGTTGGGATCCGCGTTAAACCGGCCACGCCAGAGCGCGTCGCTCAAGACCACGACTCGCTCGCGCCCGGCGGTCGCCTCGTCCACGGCGAAGGTTCGGCCCCGCGCCGCGGGTACACCAAGCACCGTGAACAAATTGGGGGACACGCGTGCGCCCTGGAGTCGTTGCGGCTCCCCGTCGCCAACGAGGTTGAGGTTAGCGTTCTCGAACAGCGCGACGTCCTCGAAGACGCCGCGAAGTTGACGCAAGTCGATGGCGTCCGCAGCCGCGGGAAAGTTGTGAGCACCGTTCCTCGTCAACCAGATGCTGACGAGCCGCTCCGGCTCGGGGAAGGGCAGCGGCCGAAGCATCACGCCATAGACGACGCTGAAGATCGCGGTTGCCGCGCCGATGCCAAGCGCGACGATCAGGACCGCGGTGATTCCGAAGACTGGTGACTTGCGGAGGAGTCGCACACCGAAGCGGAGATCACGGAGCATCTGACGGATGCTCGCGCCTGGCCGGTCGTCGCGCGACTGTTCTTGTGTCGCGTCGATGCTGCCGAAGGTCAAACGGGCCTTTCGGCGCGCTGCCTCGGGCGACATTCCGCGCGCGACGTTCGCCTCGGTCTCGCGCTCGACGTGAAACTGCATCTCATCGGCGAGGTCGGCGTCGACGCGTGCGCTCCAAAACAGCGCACGCCAAATCGCGACGATCTGATGGGCGATCCGCATACAAGACTCCTGTGCCGGCTATGCGGTTCGAATAACGAGCGAGATCGCGGCCGAGAGTCGCTCCCAGTCGGCACGCTCCTTGTCGAGCCGTCGTCGGCCCGCCGCCGTCGGTCGATAGAATCGTGCACGCCGGTTGGTCTCCGAGACGCCCCACTCGGCGGTGATCCAGCCTTGACGTTCCAGTCGCTGAAGCGCCGGATAGAGAGAACCCTGGTTCACCCGCAGCACGTCCTTCGACAGATACTCGATGCGTTGCGCAATCGCCCATCCATGCAACTTCTCGGTGGCGATGGTGCGGAGAATCAGCAGGTCGAGGGTACCCTGAACGAGGTCGGCGGGTCTGGTCATGCTTCCCTTGGTTATCTACAAGAGAACATGCGCATCGTGTTGTAGATAAGCAAGGGGTCGAAGACTGCGCCGGCTCACGGCGGGCCGGCACCGTCGATGCCGACCCACTCATAGTTCCGCTCGCGACCCATCAACCGCCAGCGCTGCGGGTAGACAGTGCGCTGCCAATCGAGCGGTTCGGCGAGCTGTTGACGAGCGGCGGCGAGGGCGAGCGCCGCGCGGAGATCGCGCCGTTGCTCCGCACCGAGCGCGTCCGGAGCCAGTGACACAAATAACATGGTACCGCTTCTCGCCAGGAGATCGAGCCACTGCCGGTTGAGCGTCCATGGCACGGCGTTCGTGACGCCGACACAGTCGGCGTCGCAGACGTAAAACGCGCCATGCTGCGCGCCGCGAAACGCGAGCGTGTTCACGCCCATCTTCCTCGTGCGCGCCCACTCGGTACCGCTCGTGTCGTCGCCCACCCGGCAGATCTCGAAATGGCCAGCCGACAGGTGGCTTATGGTATTGCAGCCGATGAGAAGACTCTCACCGGCCGCCGCGCGGATGGTTTGATATAACGCGCCGATGATCTCGGCTGTCGTCCGATCGGAGCCGGAGGCGAAGGTCCAGCCGTCCCGCGTCAGCGCCGATCCCATCTGAAAGCCCCATCGCCCGAAGACGTCGAATGTGGTGTAGTCGTGCTTGATCAGCTCGAAGCCCCACTGGCGCAGGCGCGTGATGTCGTCGCGAACTCTCTGCAACACATCGGGCAAGCTCGGGTCGAGGACGGCGCGCTCGCGCGTTAGGCGCCAGCCGTCAGGCGCGTCCGCCGGCGCTTGGAGCGGACGAATCCAGAGTCCCGGCCGCGCGCCAATCCGCCGGATATCCGCGGCTACTCCGGGCATGTCGAGAAATTTCTCATTGCCCCGATCCCACGTGCCGGCGCCTGCTTTGTCGCTGCCTCGCCCCGGTTGCCAGCCATCATCGATGACCGCGAACGGCCGGTTCGCGCCGGTGGGTGAGAACTCGACGATATGCTGTGCATCCACGCGTACGGTGTCGGCGCTGTTCTTCCCGTACGCCCAATACCAGTCGTTGCTTCCGTACACCGGTTGCGATGGAAGGCGGGGATTCGGACACATCTGCCGGCAGAAGGCGTGCAGCGCGGCGAACGCCGATTCATCCGCTCGACCGGCGCGGCAGACGACGTCGCACGCGTCGAGCGTGCGTTCGCCGAGCTGCACCCCCATGGCTCCGCTACGCACGTCGGCCCAGAGGCTGATGCCTAACGGGTCGACCTGCCAGAAACACAACGCCCGCGCGCCCGTGCGGACACCGTACGCGTGCGTGAGCGATCCGTCGTACGTCACGAAATACCAAGGCATGACGCGGTCGGGAATCCATGACCGCCACTCCAGGTCGCCGTACCCGCGCTCCCAGGCGTCACCAAGAATGAGACGCGCGTCGCTCATGTTGCCGCGCCAGCGAAGATGCAACCGCTTCACCGCGACCGTCGGAGCCGCCAGCGCGACGTGCAGAGCGCCGGCCTGCACGGCCGTCGTGACGGAGATTCCGTTGTCGTTCGTCCAGCGTTCAGCCGCGGCGTGTTGGAGCGCGAGATCGCCGGTTGTGGTTTGCAGCGTGACGCGATCGGGCGGGCGAAGCAGGTCCAGGAATCCACGGGACGGCGGCGTGGCCAACGGACCCACGTTAGGCGGAGCCGCCGCCGGCAAGGGAACCGCCAGCCCGATCGCGGACATTGCCGCGCGCTCGACGAATTCGCGTCTCGACGTCATGGCGCGACCGCGCGCGCAACGCTCATCAAATAATCGTATATCAGCGTTAGGCATGTTGGATGATCAAGGCGCCAAACCGACGCGCTGCACCAGAGCCGTCCATCGCGGGTCGTCGGTGATCGGACGCGATTGCGTCGGGGGCACGATCCGGAACATCGGGCCGACGTGCAGCCAGATCATGAGAAAGTCACGCGCCTGATACGCGCGTTCGAACCATTCAAAGGCGGCGTCGTAGTTGCCGAGCGCCTGCTGCGCGATGGCGACCGTGATCGGCGGGACGGCTTCCTTCGCGGCTCGTTCGATCAGCTCGTCGGCCAATCGGCGCGCCTCCGCCTGCTTTCCCTCGAGAGAGAGGACCATGGCGAGGTGCGCGAGCACGAAAGGACTGCGACGCATTCAGCGCGGCTTCTGTCATCGCGAGCGCATCGTCGCGCCGTCCCTTCGTAAAGTGCAGGTACGCGGCGAGCATGAGCGCGTCGGCATTGTTGGCCTGGAGCGCCAGCGCGCGGCGGACGTGACGCTCGCACGCCGCTGCGTCCCAGTCGTACCACAGCGCGACGTAGCCCAATAGGTAGTGTGCATCAGGAAGATAGGGGTCCAGCGATAGCGCCTGCTCCGCATGACGTCGCAGACGTGCGAACGCCTCGGCCGGTGGGAGGGCCGCGTGCGTGCCGAGCCAGAGATAGCTGTTCGCGAGTCCCGCGTGAGCTTCCGCAAAATCCGGCTCGAGCGCGAGCGCACGCTCGAAATGTGCACGCGCCTCGTGCATTCCATCCGCGCGACGGTGCAGCTGGAAGCGTCCCTTCAGGTAAGACTCGTATGCCTCGATGTTCGCCGGCGGCCGCGAACGCGTCGTGACGCGCCTAACGTCTTTGTCCGCGGCGATGCCCGTTCGTTCGTGCAGCGCTTTGCGCAGGGTGACAGCAATCGCGTTCGCGATCTCATCCTGTATCGCGAAGATGTCGGTCAGCTCGCGGTCGTAATGATCGCTCCACAGTTGATAGCCATCATCCGCGTTCACGAGCTGCGCGCTGACGCGAACGCGGTTCCCGGCGCGCCGCACGCTTCCTTCGAGCAAGGTGCCGACGTGCAACCGCTCGGCGATCGCCTGCAGGTCGACTTTCTGGCCTTTGAAGGCGAAGCTCGATGAGCGCGCGGCAACGCGCAATCCGCGATCCTGTGCGAGCACGTTGAGAATCTCTTCGGTGATTCCGTCCGAGAAATACTCGTTCTCGGCGTCCGCACTGAGGTTCACGAATGGCAAAATGGCGATCGAAGGCACGTTCAGCTGCGGTGCGGCGGCGACTGCTTCTCCCGGAGCGTCCAGCGCGGCGAGCAACGCGCGCGCACTTCTCGGTCGCGCGTGGGGATCTTTCGCGAGACAGCGCATGACGATGTCCGCGACGGCGGCGCCGACGTCTACGCGCTCGCCGATTGGCGTCGGCTGGGCGACGAGGTGCGCGGTAATGAGAGCACGCGCCGTCTTCTTGTCAGCGAATGGATGTGCATGCGTCAAACACTCGTATGCGAGCACACCCCACGCGTAGAGGTCGGCGCGCTGATCGATGTCGGTATCGCCCGCTGCTTGCTCGGGCGCCATGTACGCAGGCGTGCCGAGGGCGGTGCCGAGTTGGGTGATTGTCGATCCGCCTCGATCGAGGCGCGCCGCGTCGATCGCCTTGGCAATCCCGAAGTCGGTGACGACGGCGATGCCGTCCGCGATCAGCACGTTCTCCGGTTTGATGTCGCGGTGCACGACTCCCTCGTCGTGCGCATATGCAAGGGCACGCGCGACGTCGGCGAGAAGGCGTAGCGCCGTGCGCGTATCCATTCGCCCACTGGCCAACTGCGCGCGGAGTGACTCGCCGCGCACGAACGGCATCGTGTAGAAGGGAAGCCCTTCGCTCTCGCCGGCGCTGAGCACGGGGACGATGTTCGGATGCTGTAGTCGCGCGGCGATCTGGATCTCGCGCTCGAAGCGTTGCGCGGAGATTCCTTCGGCAAGCTCGGGATTGAGCACCTTCACGACGATCTTGCGCCCGAGACGAGTGTCGCCGGCGACGAAGACGCGTGACATCCCGCCACCGCCGAGCTCTCGCTCGAAATCGTACGTGGTGGCGAGCGACGCTCTCAGGCGGTCGAGCAGGTCAGTCGTCATGCGGGGGGCCGCTCATGGGCATGACGAATTGTACGAATCGATGCGGCTTCTAGAATAGCCCCACTTTGCCCTTGACCGATTCGATGAGCTTCGCCGGGTCATAGCCAACACCCTGCTTGAACACGAGCTGCACGTTGCGCACATCGCCGATGCGAGTTGACGGATCCCCGGACACCATGACGAGGTCGGCCTGCTTGCCTAACGCGATCGATCCCACATGGTCCGCTCGGCCGAGAAAGGTCGCGCCGTTCAGCGTGCCGATGCGGATCGCCTCGAGTGGCGAAAAACCGCTCTCGACGAGCAGCTCCAGCGCGTGCTGATTCGAGTAGCCGGGGACTACGCCGCCACCACCGGTGGGGTCCGTGCCCACGAGCAATAGTCCGCCGGCCCGCGCGAACGCCAGCTCCATCGCTCCCGCCTTCGAGAAGAGTGGTCCGTACGGCGAGCGTGTGTTCTTCGCGGTCGTCGCGTGACGCTGCTCGAACTGCGCGCGGAGTTGCGGCTCGAGCACATCCAATCCGGGGGGCAGCGCACGGCCGGGGACGAAGGTCTCGAAGATCGTGAGCGTCGACGTGAGCGCGACGTGGCGCCTAACGAGCTCGGCGATGAGTGAGCGTACGGTCTCGCCGTTCGCATCGACGGCGGCGAGCGACGTTTGACCAGCGCCCTGACCCGGACACTCGTCAGGCTTTTTGTCACTGACGAAGTCGGTGGACGCGAAGAAGCCATGCTCGAGGTCATCGATCCCGAGCGTCGCCGCTTCGCGATAGGTCACCGAGCAGAGATGACCCGTGACCTTGAGCCCCCGCTTGTGCGCCTCCTCGATCGCGGCGCCGAGCTCGGCCCGCGTGATGTGCATGTACGCCTTGAACGACGTCGCGCCGGCGTCGGCCCAGAAATTCACCATGCGCCGCGCGTCGTCAGGTCCCGTGAGCTCGTGCACCTGATCGAGGCCGAGCCCAGGACCCTCCAGATAGGGCGCGGTGGCGTCGAGCCAGGGACCCGGCTTCTTTCCGGCTTCGATGTCGCGCTTGATCCCGATGTCACCGAAGCCGTTCATGTTGCCGCCGGTACGCATCGACGTCACGCCGCCGGCGAGATAGAGTCGCGTGAAGCTCTCGGCCAGGTTCGCGTAGACGCCAGGGGCCGTGGGGTAGAAGAGGTGTTCGTGCACCATCACGAGCCCGGGAATCACCGCCTTTCCCGTTAGGTCGACGACCTGCGCTCCGGCTGGTATGGCGACAGAGCGTGAGTCACCGAGCGCGGCGATGACGCCATCGCGAATGATGAGCGTTTGATCATCGCGGGCCGAAGCACCGGTCCCGTCGATCACGCGGGCATGGGTCAGCGCGACGACCGGAGTATCGATGGCGACGAATGCCTTGGTTCCGACGGAGAGTGGCGGCCGTTGGGCCCTCGCCGGTGCGGCGAGCAGCGCGAGCAAAGTAAACGTTGCTGCGAGCGTATCACGTCTTCGCCGCTCGTCCGCTCCGGACCGCAGAGCGAGAAAGAGGAGCACCGCCGCGATGGCGCCGAGCGTGTCCATGAGCATGTCCTTTTGCGCGTCCCAGACGTCACCCTGGCTGCCGAGGAAGTTGGCGCCCGCGGCGGAATTCCCGCCGTACGCGGCGTAGAGCCATTCCATCAGCTCATACGACATCGCGACGAAGGCGATCGCGAACACCGCGAACAAGCACGCAAGCG
>QHUV01000021.1 GCA_003222065.1 Gemmatimonadota bacterium
TTGTACCCGATGGCGGTGACGCCGCGCCAGTTACTATCGCAGTGTGGCGAGTCTTCGCCGCGTGCCAAGCGCCACTGAGATGAATCACGTCGCGAACATCGATGACCGGGGGCGCCGCCGGCGACTCATCGGAGGCGTCGTATGGCTCGGCATCGCCACGGTGGCGACGGCGGTGTTGAGCTCACTGCGCGCTCGCGATGGCTGGTACGCGCTCCTCGTCGTCCCGTTCACTCTCGCCGCGTTAGGCTACTTTCAAGCGCGCGAGCGGACGTGAGTGGTGCGGGCCGCGCTCGGGGAGCGCGAAGGCGAGGGTCCGCCGCTCACTCCCGATGTACAACGCCAGGCGCGTCGTCAGGCGTTAGGCGTTTGGGCTCGGTCGGTGTTGGTTGGAGTCGCGATCACGGGGCTGGTGTGGTGGGTATTGGATGTTCTGTCATCCCGAGCGTAGCGAGGGATGACAACTAGGCGATCACTTCGTGATTCTGAGTCCCACGATACCAGCCCACCACGCGATCCGTCCCTTGGGCCCGACCGCCCAGCCGGCGTTTGGGGCCTCGAAGCGCACGGAGTTGTACGCGACACTGTCGATCATGCGCCAGCTCTCGCCGCCATCGGTGGAGAGCGCGGTACCGGCGAGGCCGACGGCGACGACGCTGGTGGTCCCTCCGAGGAACGACGCTGAGGAGAGATACCCGACGGGCAACGGGCCTTTCGCGATGCGCCAGGTGCGCCCGCCGTCGTTTGTCAGGACGACATTGGGGAATCCGCCGCGCACCATCTGGTAGTCGCCGCCGACGGCGACCCCTTGGCGTCCGTCGCGAAAGGCGAGTGAAAAGATGCCTGACGAGGCGCTCCCGGCGTGCATCGGCGTCTCGGCGACGGTCCAGGTGCGGCCACGATCCGATGAGTGATACACGCGCGCCGTCGCGCCGCCGCCCGTGCCGATCCACACGCTGGACTCTCCGTCCACCGTTAGGCATGTGCCGCTGGCGGCGAACGCGGCCTCGCCGGCCAGGGCGGCGGGTATTCGCTCCGGGGGAACGCGCGTCCACGAGCCACCGCCGTCGTTCGTCGTCACGAGAAAGAACCGGCCGTCTACCGGATCGCTGAGCGCGATGCCGTGTTGCGCATCCCAGAACGCCACGGCGTCGAGGAAAACACCCTTCTGCTGCGTCGAGTAGACAAGCGACCAGTGCGCACCGGCGTCCGTCGTCCGGTAGATCCGCGCCTGGCCTTTGTCGGCGTCGCCGGCGCTCATGAGCCACGCGCGCCGCGCGTCGAGGGCGCGCACGGCGCGGAAGTCGAGCGCCGACCCTGTCGGCACGCTATCGATGCGCCAAGTATGGCCCCCGTCGGTGCTGCGCGCGTATCGGCCGCGCGTCCCGCTGGCCCAGACGACGCTCGCGCCGGCGGTGCTCAGACCGCGGAACTCGGCGTCGGTGCCCGAAGTCGCCGTCGCCCACTGCGCGCCGGCGACGACCGGTATGACATAAAGCACGGCAATGAGTAAACTCTTACACATCATGTCGTCCGGATCAGTGGGTTCTCGACGATGCTACCGCTCGAGACCGTCAAGCACTTCCATTAGCCAGGTGTCCCGCCGAAAGGCAAAATAGAAGCACAAGACGGCTCCGACGAACAGGGCCACGCTCTGCGTCCAATAACGATGCTTGTCGTCCCGTAGGAACCAGATTCCCAACGGGACGAACAGGACGCCAAGGAGAGAGAGCGTCGATCGTACGAGGCAGCCGGGGCGAGGGAGATTGGCCATATCTTGCCAGGACGCGTGAGGGACCTATGACGCTACGAATACCCGTCATCCCTCGCTTCGCTCGGGACGACGGCCCTGTCGACGTCGCGATGCTAGACTTGCTCATCGTAATTTCCTCGACCATGCCCACTCTCTCCGACATTGTCGCTGCCCGCGAGCGGATCCGCGACCGCGTTCACCTGACACCCGTGCTCTCCGCCACTCGCCTCGGCGCGACGGTCGGCACGGTGCTCATGCACAAATGCGAATCCTTACAGAAGACCGGATCGTTCAAGGTGCGCGGCGCGCTCAACCGGCTGGCGCAGCTCGACGACGCCGCGCGAGCGCGGGGTGTGATCACCGTCTCGGCGGGAAACCACGCGCAGGCGCTTGCGTGGGCGTCGCGCGACGCCGGCGTACGCTGCACCGTCGTCATGCCGACGACCGCATCCCCCACGAAGGTGGACGCGAGTCGCGGCTATGGCGCCGAGGTCGTGCTGTATGGAACGAGTGGCATGGAGGCGTTCGCGCGCGCCCACGAGCTTTCAGTCGAGCGATCACTGACCTTCGTGCATCCTTTCGATGACGAAGCCGTCATGGCTGGGCAGGGCACCGTCGGCCTCGAGCTACTCGAGCAGGCCGAGGCGATCGACGACGTCGTCGTCTCGATCGGCGGCGGTGGGCTCATCGCCGGCATCGCGGTGGCGATCAAAGAGCGACGTCCGTCGATTCGCGTCTACGGCGTCGAGCCGACGGGCGCCGCGGTGATGCGCAAGAGTCTCGACGCGGGTCACCCCGTTAGGCTCGAAGGGATGAAGACGATCGCCGACGGCCTCGCCGCGCCGATGGCGGGCGACCTCACGTTCCCACTCGTGCAGCGTTACGTGGATGATGTCGTGCTCGTGAGCGATGACGAGATCGCGGCGGCGATGCGCGAGCTGCTCTTCTCGGCGAAGCTGTTGACGGAAGGAGGCGGAGCGGCGGCGACGGCTGCGGTACTCTCTGGCAAAGTGCCGGTAGAAGGGCGTCGAGTGGTTGCCGTGATCAGTGGGGGGAATATCGACGCGTTCAGGGTGAAAGAGATTCTCGGATAACGGCTAAAAGAGCGAGCCGAAAAGAGCGAGCCGAAAAGAGCGAACGAATAAGGAAATCGGGCGCGCCCGGCGCGCCCGTCTGTCCGATTCCGCAAACGTCGTTTTCGGCTCCCCTATCCGGCTCGCTCTCTTGCGCTCTCGTCTCGAAATGCCAGACTCGTCATAAGAAACCACACGATTCCCACTATCACCCCAGCCAAGACATCGATTGGCCAATGCACTCCCAGGTATATCCTTGAGTAGAGACTCAACAACGAGACCGGCACGAGGAGCCAATACGTCCACGTCCACCCACGCTCTCGATGGAGGATCGCGGCCACGGTGAAGAGGACGGCGATGCTGGCGATGGCGTGGCCGCTCGGAAAGGAGGACCAGCCGTACCAACCGCGGTGTGGGAAGAGGTCAGGGCGCGGGCGCCCGTACAGGTCCTTGAGTGCGGGATTGAGGATGTAGCTGCCGAGTTGGACGATGAGCAGGCGCATCGCGAGGTGCGGACGCTTCGCGCGTGCCCAGAGCCACCACACGCCGGCGAGCACACCGGGGATGAGCGTGATGTTCGTGCCTAACCAGGGCGAGGCGTAGATCAGAGCGTCGAGCCAGGCGGGCAGATGCACGTGCCACGCGGTCATGAGCGAGCGCTCCCACTGCGTCCCGTGCTGCCAACCGCCGGACCGCTTCGCCCACGCGGCGACCGCCATGCCGCTGAGGAAGGCAAACGAATATCCGGCGGCGATGGTCAACCAGCGCTGTCGCCACCATGGCCGTGTTTCGCTCGACGCGACACGCGCAACCTCGAGATCGGTCTTCTCCACCCAAGCCAACTGAGCAGGGAGCGCGCCAGCGCGCGAGTAGCGTCTGGAACGGTTGCTGCCGTCAAAGAGGACAGATTCGCGTCGAGCACACTTCACTGGAGAAACGAACATGACGGATCGCGAGCGGTCGAAGGACGAACAGCAGCAAAAGGATGACGCCGACGCGACGGAGTCGCTAAAGGGCAAGGACGTGATGCGCGGTCGGAGCTTTGCGGGCGCGAACATCGCCAACACGGAACGCCAGCAGACGCGCGATCGCCAGCGCATTGCCGGTCATGGCGGCGAGCCACTCGATGAGAGTGGCGAGATGGTGACGGACGCCGAGATCGAGGCGCGCGAGGAGCGACGGGCGGAGCGGAACGAAGACTGAGAATGGTGGTCGGCGGTCTCTCGTCAGTCGTCGCCGATTCCGAATTCACCGACCACTGACTGCTGATCACACAACGGTCATCATTGTTCCCGTCATCGTCGCGACGAGCTTTTCCTCTTTGCCGGTAATGGCGACGACATCGGCCCGGCAGACTGTGATTGTGCGTCCGGCGCGGATCACGCGTGCGCGCGCCTCGAGCCGCTCGCCGACGGCGGGCGCGAGCAGATTGAGCTTGAACTCGACGCTGAGGACGCGCGCCGTCGCCGGCATCAGGGTGTGCGCCGCGTAGCCGCACGCGCTGTCCGCGACCGCGGCAACGATGCCGGCGTGGAGGAATCCATCCTGCTGCGTGAGATCTTCGCGAAATGGCAACACGACGTCGACTGCGCCCGGGTCGACCGCGCCTAACGACGCGCCGATCGTCACCATCGCCCGCTGCTCGGCGAAGCTGCGTTGGACGCGGGTGGCGTAGTCGGGGTCAGGCGGAGCAAACGTGCTCATCGGACCGTCCTGACGGGTCACCGCTTTCGATTGATCCGCCGCTCCGTCCAAATCACGACCGTCGTGCAGCCAGTCAATCCGGGCTGCTGGAACTGCGCCGGCGTCGTCGAGCCATTGTAGACCTCGAGCGCCGCGACTTCCTCCGGGCGAACATAGGTATCGAGATCACCCGGCGTCATCTGCTGCCACGGCGCGCCGTCGACGTAAAACGTCACGCAGCCGCCGGTCGGGTTGCGTGAGCTCGTGATGACGTTCGTCCCGTTGCCCCCGGGTTGCACGCGAACCCCGGGCACGGTGCGCAGCATGTCACTGAATTGCACGGTCTGCCGCGTCTTCAATTGATCGGCGTCGAGATAGTAGCCCATGCCGCTCTTCTTCCGATCGGCGAACCCGACGTCGCTGAGCCCGTGCTCCCGGTTCGCGGTGACGCGCATCTCGCTCAACACCGGCACGTAGTCCGTCATCTTCACGGTCACGTTCTGCGGGTTCGCCGCCGAGAGCTCCACGGCGACTTCCGTCGGCGCGAAGCCGAGCTGCCGGATCTCGAGCGTCTGCGTGCCGGAGGGCAAGCTGTCGAGCGTGAAGTCGCCGTTGGCGCGCGTTTTGGTTGCCGCGCCCGTGTTCTGCAGCTCGACGCGTGCCCCGACGATCGGCTGACCGTACTTGTTGAGGATTTTCCCCGTCACGCGCGAACGTCCGCGCACGATCGTCGTCTTCGCGCCGGTATCCGTCGACGCCGATGCAACCACCTGAGATGTTGATGAAATGCTCATGCTGCGCATCGCCAGGAGGTTAGTCCCGCTGGTCCCTCCGAGCTCGACCGGCACCTCGCCCGTCTGCACGCCGCCGCGGAAGACCTGCAGCTTTCCGTTCATCGTCTCCGGCAGGCCGCAGATGCGGTACCTGCCGTCAGCGCCGATCTGCTGCTCGCGCACGCGCGGCGTCTTCTTGAACCCGAGCGGATCGGACTCGTACCAGAGCAACGAGACCTTCGCGCCTTGGGCTGCCGCTTCCGTGTCGGCGTCGCGCACGAAGCCGACGAGCGCCGCGGGGCCTAACGCGCGCCGCGCCGCCGTGCACAGAAGGGAGACGAGCGTCTCATTCCCCGGCACGGAGAGGAAGATCTCTTTGTCGTCGCCAGCCGCGAACGACATCGGCTGCGTCACGAGCGAGATCCCGAGCGTGTCGAGCAGCGGATGGATGACGAGCAGCCGATGCTGCCCGGCGGATACGCTGTCGATGCGGTAGCGTCCGAGGGAGTCCGTGACCGCCTCGCGCGTCGTGTTTTCGACGCGAACCAATGCACCCCGGAGAGGGATCTCGTGGAGGCTGTCGGTGACGATCCCGCGGAGGGACGCTACGCCGGCGGGGGAGGCAGGCGCGGGTGTCTGCGCGCCGGCGATAACGGCGCCGAGCGCGGCAATGATGGGAGTGGAGAGAATACGCTTCAACACAGCGTGAAAATGATGAGGGAGGGACCGACCGGATACTGATAGCCGGGTACGTCATAACCTATGGCGCTGATCCCGGTTCCCTCAACCTCTAAAGCTCGTGAGCACGTCACTCCCTGGCCGGGCTATTTTCCCGGCATGTATGTGCTGACGGACGCGTGCGTGACCATTGTCGGGGCTGGCCGGCTGGGCAAGGCGCTGGCAAACGCCATGAAAGGCGCCGAGCTGCGCGTTTCCGGTCCTTTAGGCAAGGGCGCGGATGGGAGCGGGGCGGACATCGTGCTCCTTTGCGTTCCGGACGCCGCCATCGGCGACGCGGCGCGAGCGGTCAAGCGGGGACCCCTCGTCGGCCACTGCTCGGGCGCGTCTACCCTCGCCCCACTCGCGCCTCACGAAGCCTTTTCGATGCACCCGTTGATGACGGTCGCCGAAGGGGCGGCGGTCTCGTTCGCCGGAGCGGGTTGCGCGGTCGCCGGTAGCACCGAACGAGCGCGGGACGCATCGATTGCACTCGCCGAACGTCTGTACATGCGGCCATTCACCGTCGCCGACGGCGACCGCGACCCATACCACGCGGCGGCGTCCATGGCGTCGAACTATCTCGTCACGCTCGAGGACGCCGCCGAACGACTCGGCGCCGTTGCCGGCGTCGAGCGAGAGCTTTTCGTCCCACTCGTTAGGGCCGCCGTCGAGAACTGGGCTCGGCTCGGCGGTCGACGGGCGCTCACGGGTCCGATCGTTCGGGGCGATGCCGCGACCGCGGCGCGACAGCGCGACGCCGTCGCGGCGCGCACTCCCGAGCTGCTGCCGCTCTGGGACGCGCTCACCGAGGCGACGCGAGCACTCGCGCGCGGCAAGGGATCGTGAAAACCGTCCGCACCATCGCCGAGCTGCGGAGCGGGCTCGACGCAGCACGCCGCGCCGGCGCGCGGATCGGCTTCGTGCCGACGATGGGATTCTTCCACGAAGGCCATCTCTCGCTCATGCGGCGCGCGCGCAACGAGTGTGACGTCGTGGTGGTGTCGCTCTTCGTCAACCCGACGCAGTTCAATGACCCGTCGGATCTCGCGGCCTACCCACGCGACGAGCGGCGCGACGCGGCGAGGGCGGAAGGCGTTGGCGTCGATTGCCTCTTCGCGCCTAACGAGGCCGAGATGTACCCGCCAGCCACGGCGACGGCGGTCGTGGTGAGCGGCGTCAGCGAGCCACTGGAGGGCGTGTCGCGTGGTCCGGGTCACTTTCGTGGCGTGGCGACCGTCGTCGCCAAGCTGTTCAACATCGTGCAGCCGGGCGTCGCGTACTTTGGCCAGAAGGACGCGCAGCAGGCGCTCGTCATCCGCCGCATGGCGCGCGATCTCGACTTCCCATTACTGGTCGAGGTCTGCCCGACGGTCCGGGAGCCGGACGGTCTGGCGATGTCGAGCCGGAACGTGCGACTCTCGGCGGACGCGCGCCAACAGGCGCTGGCGCTCAAGCGCGGTCTCGACGCGGCGACGGCAGCCGTAGCCGCCGGCGAGCGCGATCGCGACCGCGTGGAGCGGCGCGGCCGCGACGCGATGGCCGCGTTAGGCGTCGAGCCCGAGTACTTCGCCGTGTTGTCGGCGGCCGGGCTGACGCCGGTCAACCCGCTGGCGGGTGAGATTCTCGTCGCCGTCGCGGCGCACATCGGTGGTGTGCGGCTCATCGACAACGCCATCGTGGCCGTGACCGCCTCGTGACGCGAGGCACCTCCGGCCGCCGCCTAACGACCGAGGCCATTCGCGCCATGAAGGGGCGCGGCGAGGCGATCGTCATGATCACCGCGTATGATTTCTCGACGGCGCAGGTCGCCGAGCGCGCCGGCGTCGACATCGTCCTCGTCGGCGACTCGGCGGCGATGGTCGTCTTGGGCTACGAGACGACGCGCCTCGTGACGATCGAGGAAATGCTCATGCTCGCCGGCGCCGTGCGCCGCGGGGCGCCGCTGTCGCTCGTCATCGGCGACCTGCCGTACCGGAGTTACGAGGGCTCTAATGAGCTGGCCGTCGCCACGTCACGACGCTTTGTCCAAGCCGGCTGCGACGCGGTGAAGATGGAAGGGGCGAACGCGACCGTCGACCGCGCGCAGGCCGTGATCGCGGCGGGGATTCCGGTCATGGGACACGTCGGCCTCACGCCGCAGCACACCGGTGACGGCGAGGGCTTCCGCGTCCACGGGCGCACCGCCGCGGCCGCGCTCCAGATCATCAGCGATGCCCGCGCGCTCGACGGGGCCGGCTGCTTCGCGATCGTCGCCGAAGCGATGCCCGCCGTCGTGGCCCGCGCGCTGACGCCGCGCGTGCGCGCGCCCGTGATCGGTATCGGCGCTGGACCGGATACGGATGGTCAAGTGCTCGTCTTTCACGACCTCGTGGGTCTTTACGACGAGCATGTGCCGAGGTACGTGAAGCGTTATGCGGAGCTCAAAGCCGTGATGATCGATGCTGTCGGCCGGTACGCATCGGACGTTCGCGGTCATCAATTCCCGCAGCCTGAGCACGAATACCGTATGGAGGCGGGAGAGGAGGAAAAGCTCGCGGCCCGTTTGTCATCCTGAGCGAAGCTCAGGATGACAACGGCTATCGCCGGCCTCTGCGACGCTCCGGGATGTCAACGCGTCCTTTGACATCCGAGTATTCGATGTTGCCGCTTGCCTTACGATCGACCACGAAGTCGCCGCCGACGTGCGTGACGTCGACCGAGCCAGAGCCCTTCGAGCGCACGTGCACCGATTTCGACACACTCGTTGTGCGGAGCGGTCCCGAGCCCTTGCTCCCGATCTCGACGCCACCGTCGACGTCGCGAATCTCGAGCAGGCCCGAGCCATCGGTCACCTCGAGATCGCCCTTGACGTCTGTGATGTGAAGCTCGCCGGAGCCGTCCTTGACGCGCAGGTTCCCGCCGACGTGCTCGATCACCGCGCTTCCCGAACCATCACTCAACGTCAACGGTCCGACGTTCCGGATTTCCAACTCGCCGCTGCCGTCCTCGACGTCGAGCGGTAAGTCGGCGGGCACTTCGATGACCAGATCGAGCGCCTGACGATCGTCGTCGTCGTTCCAATCGTGATGCTCCGGAATATCCGCCTCGATGTAGATCGTGCCATCGCGCTCCTCGGCGATCAGCTTGATCTCCTCGAGCGCACCCCGCGACGAGGCACGCGCTGTTCCTCGGACCGTTACGTCGCGTGCACGCCGGCGGCCGTCGATGCGCAACGAGCCGGCGCGGCCGATGACTTCGATGCGCCGTGCGTCCGATACTGGCACCGTGGCGGAGCGGGGCGCGGTGTAGTCCTGCGCTCCGAGCGCCTGCGAGCTGAGTGCGGTGAAAAAGACGACAACGAGAGTGTTTTGCATGTGAACTATTCTGGTGGCTGGTCCTACGGTTCGACACCCGAGGGCGGGCAGAGGTTTGAGGCCTCAGCGGTCAGCAATCAGCTCTGGGCCTTTTCGGTTCGCTGGCTCGTGTATCGCACCCGGTACAGCGAGCCCAGTTTCGAGAAGGCAGCCGCGAGATGGCAGCCTTGAGTCGAAAAGGTTGGGAATGAATGAGCGGGAGAGCCCTATATTCGGATCATGGACGCGTTGCGCTGGTTCGCGCTGGGAATGCTGCTATTTCCCTTCGCTCTGCATGGCCAATACTCACGCGAGCGTGTGTCGCTCGTTCTGCGTGGCGAAGAAGCCCTGCAGCGCCAGGAGGTAGGCGCCGCGATCGACGCGTTTCGTGCTGCCGCGCGCGATACCAGTGTCGCGCGTCGCGCGGCCGCCGAGCGAATGCTCGGTATCATCTCGTGGAGGTTCTATCACGAGAACGGACGTGCGCGCGAGCACTTCGGCGCCGCCCTGGCGACGCAACACGATACCGCGGCGACGCTCGTCGAGCTGGCGCGACTGGCGATCTCGGAAGGACGCTATCGTCAGGCATTCACCTTCGCGGACCGTGCGCGTGCCGCGGCCGTCGACGACATCGCCCGCCGCGGCGCCGTTCTGCAAATGGCGCGTGCGGTCACGGAGGCGGCGCTCGCGGCGCGCGTCGATGACGCACCGAGCGCCGACCATGCCGACAGCGCTGCCGTCGCGTCCGTGGTGTCCGAGCTGTTGGCGCTCGTTAGGGAGACGCCGGGCCGCGGCGACGAGTCGCATCAACTCCTGCTCGCGGCGCTCATCGCCGGTGATGGCGCGGCCGCGACGTCCGGCGCCGATTCGTACTACCTCGTTGGCGTCGGCGACGCATCCATGCAGACCGCCATCCCGGCAACGATCGCTGAGCTGGACAAGCTTCTCCCGGCGTGGCACGGCGATCACACGCGGGCAACCGATCGCGCGCGCCTCGTCGCGGCACTCACACGCGCACGGTTGATCGATGCCGCCGCGCTCGTCGCCACGCCGGGCGCCGAGGTCATCGCCTACGCCGCGTACTGCCGGCGCATGGCGCGTACCGCCGAGGAGTATTATCGCCGCGCCCTCCTCGGCGAAGGCCGACAGACCGACTTGACACGCGGGTACATCCACGCGTCGCACGATCTCTGGCCCCGCCTAACGTGGCCAGGGGCGACGCCGCGATACTATCCGGCGGCCGTCGACGCCGAGCTCGCGCGGCGGTTCGGCACCATTCTCCAGTTAGGCATCACCGGCGGCTACTACGACATGCACATGGCGCACGTCGTCGGCGCCGAGCGTCGCGTGATTTCGCAATATGGCAAGCGCGCCGCAGTCGACTTCGTCGTGATCGACGGTATCGTCACCAATGGCCTGCAGAGTTGGGCGTGGGACGACGCTGGTGGTCACGGTGGTTGGCAGCGCTCCGACACGATCGTGCAGGTTCGACCGATCTTCGTCGAGCACGCAATCAGTCTCTGGGTGAGCGCCGACACGGCGCGGCGAGAGCGCGAGGAAGGCAGCATTGCGTCGGATAGCGTGCTGGATTGGAATCTTGCTCAATCGGACTCGATCGCGTACTTGCCGGGTGTCGCCGCTCGACTGCGACGCGACGGCCGCCAAGCGCTGATGGACTCACTCAGGCGCGCCGGCGTTTCCGATCTGACGCTCGGCTCAGTCTTCGTGCGTGTCGCGTCGCGGTTGATGCGCGAGAGCTCGATCATCGCCCACGAAGGGCGTCACGCGATCGACGAAATGCTTAGGCCATCGCTCAGTCCCGAGGAGCGAGAGTTCCGCGCCAAGCTGTCCGAGATCGCGTTCGCCGAGCGCCCGAAGATCGTGATGTCGTCGATCGTGCACCCCAACATCGGCGATGCCACGCCGCACGGGCGCGCGAACGCGCGCGTCATGCTCGGGCTGATTCGCTGGATGCGCGCGCACGCGTCCGAGGTTCGTGGTCTGCTTGTCAACCGGCCAATGCTGCCCCAACTACCCCTTCTCAGCGACGCGCAGCTGCGAAGAGCATTTCGCTCGATGGATCCACTCGCACTTCAACCAGGGCGGTGACGATGTCAGATGATGCTCTTTCACGACGCGCGTTCGTAGGCGTTACGGCCGCCATCGCAATCTCCACGGTAGAGCGACGGCACGCGCGAGGCTCAACGCCCACCATTCGGTCCCCGGCGCCCTCCGCGCCCTCCGCGCCGCTCGACGACCTAACGATTGTCGACCTCCAGGCCGGTCTTCAATCGGGCAAGTACACGGCACGGTCGCTCGTCGAGCAGTACACGGCGCGCATCGAGGAACTGGACAAACGAGGACCAGTCCTCAACCACATCATCGAGCTCAATCCCGACGCCCTGACGATAGCCGATCAGCGTGACGCCGAACGGAAGTCCGGGAGGCCACTCGGCCCTTTGCACGGCATACCGATCCTGATCAAGGACAACATCGATACGGCGGATCGCATGCACACGTCCGCGGGATCGCTCGCGCTCGCGGCATCGACGCCGGCGCGGGACTCGTGGGTCGCCGAACGGCTGCGTGCGGCGGGTGCGATCATATTAGGAAAGACTAATCTCAGTGAGTGGGCGAACATCCGATCGACGCACTCGTCGAGCGGCTGGAGCGGGCGTGGCGGGCAAGGGAAGAATCCATACGCGCTCGACCGCAATACCTCCGGGTCGAGCTCCGGTTCGGGCGGCGCCGTCGGGGCGCTGACCGGGTTGGATCCCCGCGACAATGCGACGAAGGCGAGCGCCGGCATGTCGTTCACCAACTACACGCGCTTTCTCGACGCCCGCGCCTTACGCGGCGCGCGCATCGGCGTCGCGCGCGAGACGTTCATGGGCTACAGTCCGAAGACCGACAAGCTCGTCGAGCAGGCGATCGATGTCTTCAAGCAGTCGGGCGCGACAGTCGTCGATCCGTCCAATCTGCCGGGCATCACAAAGATCGGCGACGCCGAGCTCGAGGTGCTGCTGTATGAGCTCAAGGCGGATCTCAACGCATATCTTGCCTCGTTAGGCCCGGCGGCGCCGGTCAAGACCCTGGCGGACGTGATCCGGTTCAACGAGCAGAATGCGTCGAGGGAGATGCCATATTTCGGCCAGGAGCTGTTCGAGCAGGCGCAGAAGAAGGGACCGCTCACCGACGCGAAATACAAGGCGGCGCGGGCCAAGTGCATTCGGTTGGCGCGTACGGAGGGCATCGACGCCGTGATGACGAAACACCGCCTCGACGCACTCGTCGCGCCGACGCAGGGTCCGGTGTGGCTCATCGATCTCGTGAGTGGCGACTGCGGAGGCGGCGGCGGCAGTTTCACGCAGCCCGCGGCCATCGCCGGCTACCCGCATATCACTGTGCCGATGGGGCTGGTGCACGGGCTGCCGGTCGGGCTGTCGTTCGTCGGACGCGCGTGGAGCGAGCCGACGCTGTTCAAACTTGCTTATGCGTATGAGCAAGCGAGCAAGGCGCGCAAGCCACCGACATTCGCGACAACCGTAACCGTGTGACCCAGCTGTCATCCCGAGGAGCGAAGCGACGAGGGATCTGCTCGCTGGCGCTCGCAGAAGCCTATATGGAGTCGCGCGCGCAGTGCGCGCGCTCCCGCTCCTCGCGGCGAGGCGAGCAGGAGCAAGCGCGTAGCGCTTGCGACTCCATATAGACGATCTGCTTCGAGCGAGCGAGAAGCAGATCCCTCGCTTCGCTCGGGATGACAAGCGCTAAATGCTTCGTACCCTGAAATCCACGTTATCCGCGATCCACTTCCACAGGTCGGTCTGATCTTCGGACTTAGCGCCTTGGTGGTAGTGCTTCTTCCACGTATTCATCACCTCGTCGTCGACCGTCCACATGCGGACGCGGTGTCGCGGCACCTGCTTTTCCCACCGCACGGCGATCGTCGGGCGAGGGAAGAGGATGCGCACTGTGACGTTCTTCGACAGATATTCGAGCTTGCTCACATCGATCCTCTTGTACCCGCCCAAGCTGTCCGTCTTGGACTTTTGCGTGTCCGGCACGCCGTCCGTTACGAGAATGATGTTGAGCGGCGCGAGCACGAGATTCTGTCGCGTGACGAGTGTCGCCGTCCGCGCGAAGAAGGGATTGAAATCCGTGAGCCCGTCGTGCGACGGATACATCTTGCGGAGAAACGCCGCGATCTGCGGCACGCTCATGCCCTCGAATGTCTCGATCGGCTGAAAGGATTTCGTCTCCTGGGGGTGGTCGCCACCAATCGAGCCGACGAAAACCGCCGTCGGCTGCTTCAGACCGCCGAGCCCGTGGAGATGAGCGTATATATAATTCGCGACGAAGTCGAGCGAGCTCTGGTAGTCCTTGCCGAACGAGCCGCTGACGTCGATGCCGATGACGAGGGTATTGCGCGGGATGCTCTTCGGTCCCTCATCTGCGGGCGCGCCGCACGCTGTCATTCCAAGGAGCACAGCGACGAGCAATTTGACCACTGAGTTTTTCCTCATGACGCTACCCTCGCCATCGGATCCCGCGGCGTACGCATCCCCGCGCCGGAGCGCACGGTCAGCTCCGGTTTGCCGGACGCGTCGGGCGTCGCGTGGAGAACGTCATCGAGCGAGTTGAATGGAAGTCGGAACATCGGACGCGACTGCACCATCACGACTGCGAAGTTGAGTGCCGCGGCAAAGGGCTGCAGGACAGGAAGCGACAGCAGCTCGAACATGCGCCGCGCTTCCTCGTGGAACCACTTCGTCTCCGCCTTGAGTGCCTCGATCGGTGCGCGCCAGAGCTCCGGGGCGTCGTGATGCTTCACAGCCGGCGTGTGTCCCTTCTCCATGTTCTCACGCGACAGAATCGCGATGAGGGCCGGCGTCCCGAAGCGCCCGAAGAGGAACGATGTCATGCCGCGCACACCCATCCAGCCGAACGATGCCAAACCAATCGCAAGCGAAGCTGCCGGCGACGAGCATGAAGAGGAAGATCCAGAGCATCGGCTGCATGACGCGCGGGCTCACTTCGGTGCCCGTTAGGCTGTCGAAGACCTCTTTGAGCGTCGGCGTCAACGTGAACGTGAAGATCGTCGCTTCGACCGCTGACCAGAGAATGAGGATCAGGAACGCGACCCATGGCATGCCGCCCGCCTCGAAATAGGCTCGCGACGAGTTCTGGATCAGGGTGAGCGGTGCCCTAACGAGGCCGATGATCAGACTCTTGATCATACGCAAGCCGAAGCGTAAGGCGCCGATGATCCAGCCCACGAACGCGATGAGAACGCGCACCAGGCCCGTGTAGAAGAACAGGATGCAGCGACCCGCGTCCCACCACGTCATGAGCAACAAGGTGAGGAAGCGGCCCCGTCCCGACCGGAAGGGTATCGTGTAGAGCGACGCGGCGGTGCTCCACGTACCGGCGGCGACGAGCACTATCGGCACTATCAGGAGGACCTCGCCGGCGATGAAACCGATCGTCTGGTCATGGCCGAAGGTCCATCGCGCCAGGAAGCCTTGCCATGCTGCCAGCCACCGAAACGGTCCGGTCAGCAGCAGGATCGCCGGCCGCCAATTGGCGGGAAAGAGATCCGCGAACGATTCGAACATTGAGTCGCCCTCGGGTGGGGTTGAGGTAGGCGAGAAACAGCTCAAGCGTCGGGGGGGGGGAGGGAACAGCAGTGACGCTTTGCTCTGAGCCTGACGAATCACATCGGGCCAGCGAAACGCGGCAATTTGCGGGTGTGCCGCGTGTCACCTCAGGGCGACACGCGCGTCAGGGCCGACGAGTTGGCCGGAGCATCGGGATGACGCATTCGCGCTGGATCACTTGATCGGTGGCGAGCGTGAACACCGGCGCGATGAACGTCACCTGACCGCGAATGCTGAATCCCGAGGCTGCGGCTTGACTAATCTCCCTCACGGATGCTATCGTCTCCCCATGTCGATCGCCCGCGTGTCGTACTACTCCTATTACTTTGCGACCCTCGTCACGGGCCGAAGCTGGAGGCGTGCGCACGACTGACGTCGTCGATTGAGCACTCACGAAACTTCCAGCGGCCCGCCTTGCGGGTCGCTTTTTTTTCTGGCCCCTCAGAGCCCCTCGTCTCTTGATCATCATTACTCGTGCCTCGATTACCGACGCCGAGCTCGACGCCATTCGCGAACGCATCGAGCAGCGCGGCATGCGCACCCACCTCTCGCGCGGCGTCGAGCGCACGATCATCGGCTGCATCGGCGACGAATCCCTCCTCGCCGAACTGCCGCTGCGCTCGATGCCCGGCGTCGAGGACGTCGTGCCGGTGCTCAAGCCGTACAAGCTCGCGTCGCGCGAGTTCGCGGCCGCGCCGTCGGTGGTGCGCGTCGGCGACGATCCTTCGCGGCCGGGACGCGTTGCCGCCTTTGGCGGGCCGGCAATCGCCATTATCGCCGGCCCATGCTCAGTGGAAGGGCCGGACATGCTGCGTGAGACCGCGGAGGCGGTGCGTGACGCCGGCGGCGTCATGCTCCGTGGCGGCGCCTTCAAGCCCCGCACGTCACCCTACGCCTTCCAGGGACTCGGCGCCACCGCGCTCAAGATGCTGGCTGACGTTAGGCGAACGACCGGGATGCCCGTCGTCACCGAGGTCATGGATCCGCGGCAGATCGACGACGTCGCCGAGCATGCGGACATGCTCCAGGTCGGCGCGCGCAACATGCAAAACTTCTCATTGCTCTCCGAGCTCGGCCGCGTCAAACGTCCGGTGCTCCTCAAGCGCGGCCTGTCGGCGACAATTAAGGAACTGCTCATGGCCGCGGAGTACATCATGGCGCAGGGGAATCGTGACGTCGTGCTCTGCGAGCGCGGGATTCGCACCTTCGAGGTCGCGACACGCAACACCCTCGACGTCGCCGCGCTCGACGGCTTTCGGGAGTTGATGCGCCGCCTCGCTCCCTTCGCCGCGGCGGCTGGGCGTTCGTTAGGCGCGTCGGCCGACGGCGCGCGGGCTGGAGCCGCCGCGTGACCACCGATCCCTCTCCGTCAGCCCGCGACGCCGCGCTCGACACCCTCGGCCGATACCGTCAGCAGATCGAGCAGCTCGACCGTGACCTCGTATCGCTGCTCGCGAAGCGTGTCGCGTTGAGCAAGGAGATCGGCGCCATGAAGCGCGTCGCCGGCCTGCCGACGCTCGATCCCGCGCGCGAGGCCGAGGTCATCCGCCGCGCCGCCGCGTTGGCCCGCGACGCAAGTCTCAACGACGAAAAGGTCCGGGACATCTTTTGGCATGTCATCGGGCTGTCGCGCGCAGTCCAGGTCGACGAATAGACTGCTGAGCTGAGATGTCAGCTCCCGCTTTGTCGATGCACCGGCGCACGCATCACACCCACGAAAGTGAGCCCAGTTTCGAGAAGGCAGCAACGAGCCGCGAGCCTTGAGACTAAAAGGTCAGGAATTAGAAATGGGGCTCTCCCGCGCAGTCATTCCCAACCCTTTCGACTCAAGCTGCCATCTCGCGGCTGCCTTCTCGAAACTGGGCTCGCCGTACCGGGTGAGATGCTGATGAGCCGCATCGAAAGAGCCGGAGCTGACTTCTGAGGTTCTTAAGCCCCAAACTGCCGCAGATGATGATCGACGTGCTTCGCCTGCAGCCGACTGTTGAACTTGCCCGTGACGCGCCCAAAGATCGGCGACTCCGGCCACGCCGACTCCATCGGCTTCTTCGTGAACTCCTCGATCAGCGTTAGGCAACGCGCCTTCTCGGCCCCAAAATCACAGCGGTCACCAACGCAGAAGTCCGGATGAGTCGGCGCGCTCTTCGGCCATGGAAAATTGACGGCCAAGAATCGGAACAGCGGTCCCGGCATCGGCATCTTTAGCGGCGTATAGCTATTCCGCCCGAGCGTCGCACCGAGCGCGATGTTGAGGTGCTTCAGCATCTGATCGACCGTCATTTTGCCCCACTGGCGCGACGCGCCCGGCTGCAGCGCTTGGAGACGCGAACGAAGGGACTCACGGGTCGTCGGATCGTGCAGAAGTGGCATGGTTATCTCGACGGAAAGGAGACGCCCGAATGTGCGCGCCGGGGGCCGAACGCGCCATGCTCCCAACGACGGACGGCACTTCCGTCAACTCGCTCATCGACATCTCAACCGTGACAGCGAGCCCAGTTTCGAGCCGGTAGGCGCGAGCGACGAGCCGTGAGTATGAAGGGTTAGGTGTGAGACAGACCCCACCTCATACACAACCCTTCGAACTCAAAAGCTCACCGCTCGCTGCTGCCTTCTCGAAACTGGGCTCACCGTCGCGGGTGAGATGCGAGCCGGCGAATCGAAGGGGAGAGATCTGAGCTCAAGTGCTCCATAGTCTGAAGCTGACGGCACGGCCGTCGCCCCATTCAATCGTA
>QHUV01000295.1 GCA_003222065.1 Gemmatimonadota bacterium
CGCCGAGCGCCGCATCGAGCTGGCCATGGAGGGACAACGCCTCTTCGATCTGCGACGCTGGGGCCAGGCCTATGCGGCGAGCACGATCAATGCCTTCGTGACTACGGAGAAGACAAGACGAAACTGGCTCACTGGCGCTGAGACGTTCGGGCAAAGGCACATGCTGTTCCCGATCCCGCAGACTCAAATCGATTTGAGCAAGGTCGGCGGCACGCCCAAGCTCACGCAGAATACGGGTTGGTAATTTCGACAACCTGAACGCAGCGACGGCTCCCTGTCTTCGGACAGGGAGCCGTCGTCGCTTCGGCGCGTTAGGCATCACAGCCAGTCTGGCGGAATTGATCACGGATTTCCCTGATTTATCCCGGATGACGCCATCTGGCGCGGCAACTCCGATCGCGTGGGGGTAAGCGATTTGTTTTTGGCAACATCGCACCAGTAGGGGAACCGGTACCGGGAACACGATTGCCAAACGGAGCAATCCGGCAGAGATCCGGGGAATCCGTGATCAATTTGGCCAGATTGGTCGCGATGTCAGGGAGCGGGCAGCAATCAGCGTTTTTTAATCGCAAACGCCAGCAACGAATCGCCGCTATTAGCGACGAGCAACGCCTTGCCGTTCGCTGTCCTGATGAGCGCCAGACCCGACACGTTCCCCGGCGCGAGAAACCCGCTCTCCCTCGGCGACACCGGCGTGAAGTGGCCCTTTCCGTCGCCGCGCAGCCACAGCCCGTTCCCGGCGTCGGCCCGCGGCGTGTTGGGCTCGGCGCCGTAGAGATTGCCGGCTACGATCAAATCCAAATGCCCGTCGTGGTCCACATCGTCGGCGACGATCGCGCGGATCGGTGCGATCTGCGCCGCATTGGGCAGCGCCGCCATGTTGAACACGCCGCCGCCGTCGTTATGCAAATACACACTGGCGAACGTGTCCGTCTGATAGTGAATGGCCTGCTGCAGCTGGGCTGGTGTGAACAACTGGGCGACCGTTTTGTCGGCAAACGACGCGTACGTTGGGAATCGGACTCCGATGGTGTAGATGTCCCGGCCCAGAGGCACCAACCCGGCGAAAGGGTACTCCGTCCCGCCGATCTCCTGCGTGAGCACGATGTCGGTCGTTCGATTGCCGGTGAAGTCGGCGGCGTACACGCCGAACCGGCTGTCCTTGGACGTCGTGTATGTGTAGTTGAGACCGAGATTGCCGGCGATGAGATCGGGACGGCCGTCACCATCGACGTCGGCGGCCGCCAGGCTATACCACCAGCCCCGCGACGGTGGCAGCTTGGTCGATGATGTGACATTGCTAAACTTCTTGCCGTCGTTGTGATAGAACTGGATCGGCATCCATTCGCCGGCGGTCACGAGGTCCAGTCGGCCGTCGCCATCGAAGTCGGTCCAAACGGCGTCGGTGATCATGCCCCCCGGATGAACCAGCTCCGGCGCAATCGCCTCGGTCACGTCCGTGAAATGATCGCCGTCGTTTCTCAGGATGTAGCTGCGCGTCGGCGCCGGATAATCTCGCGGCGTGAGGCGCCCACCGACGAAGAGATCCGGACGGCCATCGCCGTTGAAGTCTCCGACCTGTACCGCGCCCTTGCTGCTCAACATGGGCGGCAGCGCGTGCCCGTCCTTCACGAACCGCCCGCCACCCTGATTGATGTACAGGCGGTCCTGGAGCAGGGGAGATTCGGGACCGAGTCGGTATCCGCCACTCGCCACGTAGAGGTCCAAGCGCCCATCGCCATTCGCGTCGAAGAATACGGCGGCCCAATCTTCGTACGACTTGTCCGCCTCCCATGGCTGCCCCAACGCTGATTCGACGAACGTACCGTCTTTCTGCTGCAGGAAGAGCTTCCCCGGCACACCTCCGCCCCCGCCGACGAACACGTCATCGAGACCGTCGCCGTTGACGTCGCCCACGGCGATCGGCGGTCCGTGACTCGATGGCATGTACGGAAGCAGGGGTTGGATCGAAAAATCCAGGTTCCCCGTTTTCTGCTTGTAAGCGGGCGTGTGGTGTGCATCGAGCGGCATGAACACCGCATTCGTCGTCGAGCTCGTGATGACGGCTGGTGCTCTCTTCGCCTTGGCGTCGCCTTGGCGCACGACGACTTCCCGATCGGCGTCGATGCTTGTTAGAACTTGATAACGCCCATCAGGCCAGGTGACTTCCAGGCTGTCTACCCGGCGCGCCCGTCCGAGCCCGAAATGCGGCCGGTCGTCGACGCTGGACATGTATCCGCGATAGGGAGTCTGGTAGATGTATTGTCTCTGCCCGCCAGCCGTCAGCGCCAGCGTCGCTCCGATCCCGCGGCGATTGGGCGACTCGCCCTCGAGCTTGACGCGCAGGAAGTGGTGCGCATCGTCGTTAGGCGAGACGTTTTGGTAGATGAACGCCGGCGCGTCGATGTTGTTCACGACCAGATCCAGCCGGCCGACGTTGTCGAGATCCGCGTAGGCGGCGCCATACGAGAAGCTCTTTTCCGTGAGCCCCCAGTCCCTCGACTTGTCGACGAACGTCAGGTCGCCGGCGTTCCGAAAGACATAGTTGGGCTCATTGTAGCCGGGCAGTTGCTTGAGCATCTCGCGCGCCCGACGCGTCGCATCCGCGCTGCCGTTTTGTCGCGCGGCGAACGTTGCATTGATGTAATCGAGGTCGTTGGCCGCCTTCGGATATCCGTTGCCGATGAAGAGGTCCTTGTGTCCGTCGTTGTCGAAGTCGGCGAATAGCGCGCTCCAGCTCCAATCCGTGTGTGAGACGCCGGCAAGTCGGCTGATCTCACTGAAGACAACGTCCCCATCCTTCGTGACGCCGTTGCTCAGCTGCAGCGAGTTGACCGAGTAGTCGTCCCGAAAGCCGCGGCCCCGCGAGTCGATCAGGTTGCCGTACGTCGCGAACCCGCTCATGCGCTTCCGTCGGCTCAACTCGCGCGGCAGCATGTCGGCCTGCACGATATCCGGCCAGCCGTCGTTGTTGAAATCGGCGATGTCGACGCCCATGCCGGCCTGGCTCGTGTGCTTCAGTGAGCGGGCGGTTCTGTTGGTGAACGTCCCGTTCCCATTATTCATGTAGAGAACGTCGTTAGGCAATCCGTCGTTGGAGACGTAGATGTCCGGCCAGCCGTCCCTGTTGACGTCCGCCACGACCACGCCGAGCCCGTAACCGGCGTCTTCGAGGATACCCGCTTCTTTCGACACGTT
>QHUV01000022.1 GCA_003222065.1 Gemmatimonadota bacterium
CCAACTCACATGACTCGGACGTTAGGCAAGCCACCCTTCCGCTCGCCGCAACAACTCCCGCGTCGGCACCGGTTTGAGCAGCACGTCAGCGCAACCGAGCGCGGCACAGCGCGCGGCGAGCGCGGGCTCGTCGTGGCCAGTGAGCGCCACGGCGACGCGAGGAGCGCGATTGATGCGCTGCAGCTCCTCGAGAATCGCCAGACCGTTGCCATCAGGCAGCGTTAGGTCGATGAGCATGAGGTCGGGTCGATCGGCGCTCGCCACCGAAATCGCGTCGGCGACCGTGCTGGCAATCGATACACGCCGTCCCGTTTGCTCGAAGAGCACGCGCAAGGCGCCGCTCACGAGGTCGTTGTCTTCGACGATGAGGACGTGGGCGACGCGATCATCCCTGCTCGTACGGGATCGTGAAGAAGAATCGGCTGCCTGTTCCAAGGGTGCTCTCGACCCAGATCTGTCCACCATGTAGCTCCACGAGCTTCCTCGCGATCGTCAGTCCAAGTCCCGTGCCATGATGAGGACGCGACGGCGTCGCATCGACCTGGGCGAATTCGCGGAAGATCAGATCGTGATGTTCCGGCGCAATGCCGACTCCGGTGTCACCGACTTCGACGAGTAGTTCGACCGACTCCGTCCGCACGCGCCGCTGCGCCGTGAGCCAGACGCGCCCGCCGGCGGGCGTGAAGTCAATCGCGTTGCCGAACAAGTTTCCGACAATGTGTGTCACCTTCTCGCGGTCGGCCACGATCGGCGGAAGCGACGGTTCGAGCTCGACGTGAAACGCGAGACGCTTCCGCGCGAGCAATGACTCGTTAAGCGAGTGGACTTGCTCCAGCACCTCGCCGATCAAGAAGCTTGCCGGAACCAATGTCAGCTGATTGGCGGCACCGCGCGCATAGGTGAGGATCTCACCGACCTGCGCCAACAACTGTCGGCCGCCACTGATGATGCCGTTGATGCTCTCCAGCTGTCGATCGGAGATCGGGCCGAGGAGGCCGTCACGGAGAATCTCGGCGTGCGTGATCACGGCCGTGAGCGGCGTCCGAAGGTCATGCGAGATGTTGGCGAGGAATTGCGTCTTCAGCTGATCGCGAGCGCGCAAGTCGGCGACCTCCTCGAGCGCCGAGCGGAGTTGGAGCTCCAGCGCCGAAAGTCGATCGTCGATGCCAGCGGCGGTTGCCGTCATTGCTTCCGTTTTCGTTTCGACTCGCGTCATTCGGCTAATCCGCCGTCCGTTACGGGCTGCACCAACTCGATGTTCTCGTCCTCTTCCGCGATTGCGTCCTCGAGCTGCTGCCTGTTGAGGAGCGCCCAGTAGCGGCCGCCGGCCGCGAGCAACTCGTCATGACGTCCTTGCTCGACGATCTCTCCACGCTCGAGCACGACGATCCAACTCGCGTCGCGAATCGCGCTGATGCGATGCGAGGCGATGAGCGCCGTGCGTCCCGCCAACGTCGTCCGAAGCGCGTGTAGAATCTCGGCTTCGGTGTGCGTATCAACCGCGGACAGCGCATCATCGAGCAGCACGATGCTTGGCCGGCGGGCTAGTGCACGAGCGAGCGCGGCCCTTTGCTTCTGGCCGCCGGAGAGATTGATACCCCTCTCCCCCAATACCGTGGCGAATCGGCCCGGAAACTGTTCAACCGTCGCGGCCAGCTGCGCGATCCCCGCCGCCCAACGACCTGCCTCTGCCGACGATGCCCCGTAAGCAAGATTGCTGGCTATCGTATCGCTGAAGAGAAAACTCTCTTGCGGGACGTAACCGATTTCCGTGCGCAATGTCACCAGACTCAGGTCACGGATCGGCACTCCGTCGAGCAGTATCTCGCCTTCCTGCGGGTCGTACAGGCGAGGCACCAAGTCCATCAACGCGCTCTTGCCGCTCCCCGCTGAACCGACGATGCCGATCGTCGCCCCGGCCGGGGGGGTGAAGGATACATGACGGAGCACCCAGCGAGGTCGTCCGTGGTCACTCTTCTCGGTACCGGGATAGTAAAAGCCCACGTCACGAAACTCGATCGTGCGCCCGGCATTCGTTGTCGTGGGTGGCAGCGCACGTCCCGATGTCGGTTCCAAAAGGAGTGAACGTGCATCGAGAATATCGAGCAGGCGTGCCATCGACGCGGCGCCACGCTGGAAGAGGTTGATCACCCACCCCAGCGCGATGAGTGGCCAGGTGAGCATTCCGAGATAGAGCCCGAAGGCGACGAACGAGCCGACGCTAATCGCACCGCGGATCGTCAGGGCGCCACCGATCCACAGCACCGCAACCATGCCGAGCCCGGCGAGCAGCACGAACGCGGGATGCATCGCGCCATATAGCCTTACGAGACGCATGTTCTTCTCGAGGTACTCGTCGTTCATCGCGTCGAAGCGCCGGATCTCGGAGGTTTCCTGCCTGTATGCCCTAACGACGCGCACGCCGGACAGGTTCTCCTGCGCCAATGTCGTCAGCTCGCCGAAGTACTCCTGGACGGCCTCGAAGCGCTCGTGAATCTGCTTGCCCATCCAGATCCCGACGATCGGCAACAGGAGCATCGGCAGCGTCGCGATCATCGTTAGGCGCGCGTCGATGCGCAGCATGAAAAAGAGAGCAAATGCGCCGCCGGCAACGGTGTTCATCAGGTACATGATCGCCGGCCCGACGGCCATGCGCACGGCGCTCAAATCGTTCGTCATCCGCGCCATGAGATCGCCGGTCCGCGTCCGCGCGTAGTACGACGGATCGAGCGCCTCGAGCGCCGCGTACAGCGCGTTCCGTAAATCGTACTCGATCCAACGGCTCACGCCGTTGAGCAGATCGCGCATCCAGTAGCGCAGCACCCCCGCGAAGAGCGAGACACCGACCATCGCGACCGCCAATAACCAGATGTTACGGAGCGCAACCCCAGCGCGTATTCCATCGAGCGCGCGCCTCAGAAACAGGGGCACGACGCTCGCCAGGGCGGACGAGACAATTACCAGCCCCAGCCCTATGGCAACATTTGATCTGTACGGGCGGTAATACGGAAGCAGTCTACCAAGCGCCTTTAGAGCGGGCATACCGCTTGCCTTTCACATACCAATGCCTTAGGACTAACTCGTTGTTCTTGTAGCAGTTGGCAAATCTCGAACCGAAGTAGATCGCACTCGCAACAGGAGGGGGGATAGATGGCGAAATATATCGGCCGCTTCATAGCGCCGCTCGCGCTCGGAGCCGTGGTTACGCTCGGCGCCTGCAAGGCGGACAGCTCGAAGCAGGATACGGCGAGCGCGCTCAATCGCGACACGTCGGCGCTAGGCCGCGACCTCGCGCTGGCAAATCGTGGCGACACCGCGGCGCAACCGCAGTTGAAGGACGTGCCCGCGACTCCGTCGGCGACGTCGGCGCCCGCCCGCACGACCCCGCGCAGCACGACCCGGCCGGCGACCTCGACGTCGCGTCCGGCGACGACGACATCTCGCCCAACGACGACGGCGAGTGGCAACACCGTCACCCATCCGAGCACCGGTGCGGCCAACAGCGGTGGTGCCGTCGGCACGATTGCCGCCGGCACGACGATGTCGCTCACGCCGACGGCCACGGTATGTACAAACACTAACAAAGTCGGCGACAAGATCACGGCGACAACCCAGAGTGCCGTGGCGGGCTCGAACGGCGCGGTGATTCCCGCGGGCTCGACGGTGACCCTGACGGTGACGGAATTGAAGCGCAGCGAGAACTCCAACGATCAAATCATTATGGGATTCGCGGTGAACTCGGTGAGCTTCGGTGGCAAGACGTATCCGCTCGATGCCTCGATCGAGAGCACGAACGTCACCCGCGTGCGCAATCAGCCGAAGAGCAAGGATGCGCAGAAGGTCGCGATCGGCGCCGGTATCGGAGCGATCGCGGGCCAGGTCCTCGGCAAGAATACGAAGTCGACGATCATCGGCGCGGCGGTGGGTGCTGCCGCCGGCGGCGCGGCGGCAGCAGCCACGGCGAATTACGAGGGCTGCATCCAGAACACGAGCACGATGGTGATCAAGCTCAACGCGCCCACGCAGGTTAGAATCGCCACGTAGTCGTCTGTCATCCCGAGGAGCGAAGCGACGAGGGATCTGCTGCTCGCGGAGCGAGCAGCAGATCCCTCGCTTCGCTCGGGATGACAGCGTCACCAAGCCACAGGTTGGCCCGACGACCGCGGATCACTCATTCCCTCGTATCCGCCGGGCACCTTCATGATCGCGTTCACCAGGCCGATACCGCTCGTCCAGGAGATCGCGTAACCCATCGCGCGCAACGAGTCGAGCACGACTGGCTCGACGCCGTTTCGCTCGATACGCAGTGTGTCCGGCAACGATTGATGGTGCAGGCGCGGCGCGCTCATCGCGTCCGATAAGATCATGTGATTATCGAGGACGTTGAGAATTACCTGCGACGTGCTCGTTATGATCCGGGGACCGCCGCGGCTACCGACGACGAGCAGCAACGAGCCGTCCCGGTCGAGGACGATCGTCGGCGACATCGCGCTCAGCATGCGCTTGCCCGGCTGGATCGCGTTCGCTTCGCCTTGTACGAGCCCGAACATGTTCGGCTTGCCGGGCTGCGCGGCGAAGTCGTCCATCTCGTCATTGAGAAAAAACCCCGCGGTGCTCACGTACACCCCGGAGCCGAAGAGCGCATTGAGCGTCGTCGTCGTCGCGACGGCGTTGCCCGCGGCGTCGACGACCGAATAATGCGTCGTTTCGGTGCCCTCATGGCCTGACTTCGGCCGTTCGCTCGCTCGCAAGCTCTCCATGCTGCGCTCGACGTCCGCCGTCGGCGTCGCGTGCATCGCCGGAATACTCGCTCGCAATTGGCTCGCGTATTCCTTCTCGGTCAATTTGCCGACCGGCACTGGATAGAATGCCGGATCGGCAAGCTGCGAGTTCCTGTCGACGAATGCCCGCTGGTACGCGGCACCGAGGAGATGCGCATACCGCGCGCTTCCGAATCGGGGCAACGAGTCGTACCCCTCGAGGATGTTTAGTGTTTCGGTAATGGTCACTCCGCCCGACGATGACGGCGGCATCGTCAACAGCGTGTAGCCGCGATAGGTAGAGCGCACCGGCTCACGCCACACGGGCTGATAGCGAGCGAGATCTTCCATCGTGATGATCCCACCGGCACGCCGCATCTCATCGGCAATGGCTTCTGCCGTTGACCCGCGGTAAAAACCGCCCGCGCCCCGCTCGGCGATGCGACGAAGCGTTTGCGCGAGCGCTGGCTGTCGTAGCCGCGCGCCGGGCGCGACAGCCGTCCCGCCGGGCAGAAACACGTCCTTCCCCGGGAATTCCTCGAGCAGCCTCGCGTTCGCCGAGATCGTGCGAGCGAATGCGCTGTCGACGATGAACCCCTCGTCGGCGTAGCGGATCGCCGGCGCCATCACTTGGGCGAGCGGCATCGTGCCGAACTTCGCGAGCGCACTCGTTAGGCCGGCAACGGCACCGGGCACCCCTGAAGCGAGCGGGCCAACGATGCTCTTGTCGGTGAGATTCCCCTCCGCGTCGATGTACATGTTGCGCGTCGCCGCGATGGGCGCGATCTCGCGGTAATCGAGCGCCGCCGCGCGGCCATCGGCCATGTGAATCACCATGTACCCACCGCCGCCGATGTTGCCAGCCTCGGGATACACGACGGCGAGCGCGAAGCCCACCGCTACCGCGGCATCGACGGCATTGCCGCCCTGACGCATGATCTCGATGCCGGCGTCCCCCGCGAGCGGTGCATCGCTCGCCACCATCGCGTGCGTGCCGAAAACGGCCCGCTGTCCCGCCTTGAAAGGCCACGCCGCGGGGAAGACCGCTGGCCGGCGATCGCCGGTATACTCCGCCGCGCCGAGAGTCTGCGCCCGGCTCGGCGAGCCGATGTCGGTCGCCGAGCGAGGCGGAGTATGCGCGGTGCGGCACGACAGAATTCCCGTCGCGATGCACGCGCCCAGGCACAATACTCTGCTCCTTTTCATGTCAGAATCCGAATCGCGTGCCGAGTCTCAGGATGAACTGGCGGCCTAACGTGCTCTCGCCTCCGGCGACGCCGGTACGCTGGTGCACGGAGAGAAACCCCTCCTGCACGAGCGTGATCTGCATGTCAGGGGAGAAGGCGTAGCCAAAGCCGTAGCCGATGCCGCCGGAAAGATCGGCGTCGAGCTGTCGCGGCGGCAACTGTTGGCCGGAGACGCGCGCGCGAAATGCCGAGTATCCGGTGGCGCCAAGGGAGATGTCGATGATCTGGTGGAGGCCAATGCCGCCGCGCCCGGCGTGAAAGGTCGCCATCAGCTGCGTCACCGTCGCGTCGGCATCGCATGAGAAGGAACAGCCCACGGTTAGGACGCCAGGGGTGTAGGTGAGCGGTACACGCGCAAATGACCCGATAATGCCGATCGTCGACTGATTTTGAATCGGCATCTCGAGCGATACGCGATACTGCACGGCGTTGCCGAACTGCCAGTCGCTCTGCGTCGATCCGTCATGGACGTCGGAGATCTCCATCACGCCGACGGAAAGGCTCATCCATGCCTTCGGCTCCGGCGTCGGAGGTGGACGCCGCCCGATTTGCGCGCGGGATTCGACAGCGGAGCCGATGAGTAACAGTATGGCGATAGCAACGCGCTGCATGGCTCGGAAAGTTAGCGTCCGCGCAGCACCGAGGACCTAGCACCTAGCACCTCTGTTTTATCTTTGTTCCGTGCCACCACGCATCGTCGACCCACGCATCACCGAAAAGCGCAATCCTCGCACGGCGAACATCGACCTTGCGTCGCCAATCGAGATCGTCGATCTCATTGCCGCCGAGGACGCGCGCGTACCCGAGGCCGTGCGCTCACAGCGCGAGCAAATCGCGCGCGCGATCGAGGAGGCCGAGGCGACATTTCGGCGCGGCGGACGCCTCTTCTACGTCGGCGCCGGCACGTCGGGGCGTCTCGGCGTGCTCGACGCGTCCGAGATGCCGCCGACCTACGGCACCGATCCGGAGATGGTGCAGGGAATCATCGCCGGAGGGCACAAGGCACTCACGCGCTCCCAGGAGGGCGCGGAAGATCGACTTGAGTCGGCGGTCGAGGACCTGAGCGCCCATGGTGTCCGCAAGGGCGATTTCGTCATCGGCATCGCCGCCTCCGGGACGACACCATACGTGCGGCGCGCGCTCGCCTACGCGCGCGAGATCGGCGCGCGAACGGGGTTGGTTGCGTGCTCGCCGCCGCCTGACGAGACGGTGCGTCTCGTCGACATTCTCATTCTGCCAATCACGGGACCCGAAGTGGTCACCGGCTCGACGCGAATGAAGGCGGGGACGGCAACGAAGCTGGTGCTCAACACCATCACGAGCGGCGCGATGATTCGACTCGGCAAGACATATGGCAATCTCATGGTCGATCTCCGCGCAACGAACAAGAAGCTCGAGGATCGGAGCGAGCGGATCATCGCCGAGGTGTGTGAGCTCTCGCGCGAAGAGGCGCGGGCGCTCCTCGATCGCGCCGGCGGCACGGTGAAGACGGCTATCGTTATGCACTTCCTCGGCGCCTCGCGCCAGGCCGCCGACCAGGCGTTGACGCGGGCGGGCGGCATCATTCGCCGCGCCGTCGGGCGCGAGCCGCCGCCGGTCGCCGACGATACGCCGAGGCGGACGCCGTGAGCTCGTTAGGCATCCGGCGGGATGACGCGCACGTCTACGTCGGGGTGATGAGCGGGACGTCGCTCGACGGCATCTCCGCCGCCGTCGCGCGCTTCCCTGACCGGCTTGGCGCGCCCGGCGCGAAGGGAGACCAACGCGCCTCGCTGCTGGCGTTTCGCGTGACACCCTACAACGACGAGCAACACGCTCGGCTGCGACAGGCGCTGAGCGGCGGCACGGCGGAGGAGTACTGCCGGCTCGCGTTCGATCTCGGCGGCTGGCTCGCCGAGGCGGTGATCGGCGTCATCGCCGACGCCGGCGTCGCACGCGAGGAGGTGCGGGCCGTTGGATCGCATGGCCAGTCGATCTGGCACGAGCCACTCCATTCCACGTGGCAGCTGGGCGAGGCGGCCGTGATCGCCGAGCGCACGGGGATCGACGTCGTGAGCGACTTCCGCGTCCGCGACGTGGCGGCCGGCGGTCACGGCGCGCCGCTCGTGTCGATGGCCGACGCCCTGATCTTCTCGGGGGACACGTGGCGGGCACTGCAGAACATCGGCGGCATCGGCAACGTCACCGTCGTCCCGCCTAACGGGGCCATCGACGGCGTCCGCGCGTTCGACACGGGTCCGGGAGCGAGTGTGATCGATCGGGTCGTGCGATCATTGCGGCCGGACCTACCGTACGACGTCGACGGCCGTCTCGCCGCCGCCGGACGTCCGATCGACAAGCTCGTCACCGAACTGCTCGCGGCGCCGTACTTCGCCAGCCCGCCACCCAAGTCGACGGGGCCGGAGCTCTTCGATGCTGGCTATGTGCAAACACTCATCGATCGCGCGCGCTCTCTTCATCGCAGCGCGACCACCGAGGACATCGTCGCAACCGCGACCGCCCTCACCGCGCACAGCATCGCTGATGCCTATCGACGCTTTCTTCCCGAGCCGATCACCGAGGTCCTCGTCTCCGGCGGTGGCGCGCGCAACCCCACGCTCGTCGGCATGATTCGCGAGTTGATCGCGCCCGTCCGCGTCCGCCGGTTCGAAGAGGAGTTTTTTGACGGCGAGGCGAAGGAAGCAGTCGCATTCGCGCTCCTCGCGTATCTCCACGTGAATGGGCGGGCAGGCAACGTCCCGCGCGCGACGGGGGCTCGGGGGCAGAGGATGCTAGGCAAGCTTACGCCTCGGTAGATCTGAAGGACGGGAACCGCATAAACAGCGGTATCCGCACTTCACGCGGTATCCGCAGTTCACGCAGTCCGCCCGTTACGGCCGAAGGATCGCCCCCCCCTGCCCCTTCAACATCCCGACGAGCTCCGAAGTAGGCACCGCATATGTGAGCTTGCCTTGACTCCGCGGCTCCCCGCCGAATACGACGCCGACCACCCAGCCATTCGCATCGAAGATCGGGCTGCCACTCGATCCGTGACTCGCGTACGCGTCCACCTGTAGGAGATCTGGTAAGAGTTTGCTCACTGTGCCAGCCGTTAGGCTCGTCTTCACCAGGTTGCCCTCCATCGGCGTGTCGAGGGCGTGGGGGAAGCCGATCGTCACGACGGGCGAGCCGGCGTGCAGATCGCCCAGCGTGCGCGCGACGCCGGCGACGATCGGATAGCGTCCCCGTTCGTCCACCTGGACGAGCGCGAGATCGACCGTCGAGTCGGGGGCCACGGCGACGACGTGGGCGTGCAGCAAGACGTCTGTATTCGCGTACTTCAGACCGAGCCGCGTTGCCGGACGACCCGAAATCGGCGAGCGCACGTTGTGCCTGTTCGTGACCAGTAAGCCGCTGGTCGTCACACCGAACGCTGTGCCGCCATACGGTTTGCCATCCAGCTCGGTCGCGAGAAACGCGATCGCCGCGTCGTTCTGCACGCTTATTCTCGTGAGATCGAGCAGAGCGATGCCCTGCTTGATCGTCTCTCGACGGCGCAGCTCATTCTTGAGAGAGTCGAGTTGCACAGAGGTAGCAGTCGCGCTGGTGGATCGCACGCGCTGCGCCAGTTCCGCGTCCTGCTGACGGAGCGCGCTCGCGAAGGTGGTGTCGCCGAAGGCCGCAAGCCGTGCCTGCAGGTCCGCCGCGGTCGAGTCGCTGCGCGCGAGTAGCTGCATCAGCTCGCTCACCTGCGAGCGCGCCTCGCGGTGGCCCATCCAGTATGCCGCGGCAACGGCCGCCAGCAGCAGAACGAGCGACGCGGTCAGCACGCGGCGCATACCGGCGGTCTCGCGGCGCACCGCAACCTTCACCCGTTCGCCGGTCGAGACGCGTGGTCCCGAGGAGCGCACGGCGGTACGAGGAACTTCGGCGGCGGTCGCCGCCGAAGTTCCATCGGTTTGGACTTCGATCTGCGGACCCTCGGCACCAAGCCAGATCACGTCGCCATCGTTTAGAGTTTCCTCACCGACGATGCGCAGGCCGTTGACGAACGTCCCATTCGTGCTCGCACGATCGCGAATCCGGTACGTGCCGTCGGTGCCGGCGACGATCTCCGCGTGCCGCGACGAGACGTCGAGGTCCTCGTTAGGATCGAATCGGAGATCCGACTCCAAATGGCGGCCGATCGTGACAAGCCGCTTGTCGAAGCGCTCGTGGTGGCCACCGCGCGCTCCGGTGAGGATGCGCAGCTCGATGGACATCTAGCCCCTCGGTGTCGGGGCGGATGACGGGGTGGGGTGCGTCGAGTCGATCCGCCCGCTGTCGGTGGCGCGCGACCGAGCGCTGTCGCTCACCACCGGCCGTACACTGTCCGCCAATGGCGCCACTTTTTGCGCCGTGCGCAGGATGAACCAGATGGCGGTCGCGACGAGCGCAACGAGCAAGGCGATGGCGATCACCCGCCCGGTCTGTCGCCGGGTCGGCGACACCGCCGGCGTTCCCGTCACCGGCGTCGGCGCCGTTGAGAAATCGTCCGCGAGCTCCGGGGGAGGGCTGCCTAACGACGAACCCGCCGCCGGCGGCTCGACCACCACCGGCGGCTCGACGCTCGGCATGAGCGTTGGTTTGGACGTGCGGCGCGGCGGACCGTCGGTCGCCGGCGGAATCTCCGCCGTCACTGCCGAGGTCTGCCCCGTCTCGGGGAGGGGGAACACACGATGCCCGACTTCGTCGGCGGTGCCGGGTGGATTCAACAGCGAGCCGTCGAAGCGGGCGGCGATGACCGTGATGTTGTCCGGCCCACCATTCTCGTTCGCGCGGTCGATCAACCGCTTGCACGCCGATACCAGATCCGGCTCTTCGGTGACGATGCGCGCGATCTCGTCCTTGCCAACCTGTCCCGAGAGGCCGTCGCTGCAGAGCACGAGCACGTCGCCGCGACGAACCTGCTGATGCGTAAGGTCGATCTTGATGAGCGGCTCGGGGCCGAGCGCTTGGAGGATGATGTTGCGCCGCTCGCTTTGCGCCGCTTCCTCCTCGGTGAGCTCGCCCGCCTCGATGAGCTTCTGCATCAACGACTGGTCCTTCGTGATCTGCCGGGCGACTCCGTCACGCACGAGATACGCGCGGCTGTCGCCCACCTGTGCGACGTACAGCATGTCGCCGAGGAGACCGGCAACCGTTGCCGTCGTGCCCATGCCGCGATACTCGGTATGGCTCGCGGCGAATGCGTGGATCTGCTGGTTGGCGGCCGCGGTCGCGCGCTTGATCGAGCGCACGAACTGCTCGGGATCATGTGTGTCGGCCGCGATCCACTTCTCGCGCATCTCGCCCAGCACGACCTCGACGGCCATCGCGCTCGCAATCTCGCCGGCGGCGGCGCCGCCCATGCCGTCGGCGACCATGAACAGCGTGCCTTTCGAGCCGAGCGTGTGGCGGCGCACTTCCGGCTGGAGCGTCGCATTGTCGGTCGAGAGGTCGACGACGACGAATGCGTCCTCGTTATGCTCCCGCGTCCGACCGACATCCGTGCGGCCGAAGACGTTGACGACGACATCACCGTGCGGATCAGCC
>QHUV01000296.1 GCA_003222065.1 Gemmatimonadota bacterium
GTAAAGTACGAGTGCGACGAGGGTCGCTCCCGAGACGGCGAACTTGGCGGCGAGTGGCCACCACGGGATCGGTGACACGAAGCCCTCGAGCGTACCAGCGACGAGGAGCAGTACCGTGGCGGCGGCGACGAGGCGGATGGCGCGCCGACCGTTCTCGATCAGCGCCCGCTTGCGCGTCCGGCGTCCGGGAAGGAGCAGCGCCGCGGCGAGGAGGAAGCCCGCGCCCCCGGCAATGCAGACGGCCGTGAGCTCGAGCACGCCGTGTGGCGCGACGAAGGCGAGAATAAGCTTGACGATTCCTTTGGATTGATAGAGGCCCAAGACTCCGCCAAAGCTCACGCCGTTGAGCACCAGCATGAGTAGACTCCCAATGCCGGCCGTAATGCCTAACGCGAAGACGCCGAATGTCACCTGGACGTTGTTGGCGATGATTTGGCTCGCCATGGTCGGGCGAAAGATCTGTGGATCAGGGATGTAACCGGTACCCTCACGCGCCCGGCGAACGCCTTCCTCGGCGCGGTCGAGCATGCCCGCCGGAATGAAGGTGGCCGCGACCTCCGGTTGCCTGACGACCGCATCGTACGCGATCAGTGCGGGCCCAAAGAGCAGAGCGCCGGCGAGAAGCACCGGCCGCCACGAACGCCGCACTTCGCGCGGCGCGTCAACCGCGAACAAGCGCACTGCGTCCGCCAGGGAGAGCGAGGGGCCGCGATAGAGGAGATTATGCGCGCCAGCCAAGAGCCGGCTCAAATAAAAGAGCTCGGGCGTCTCGCGACCTTGGGCGGCGGTCCGCAACCGAGCGAGGTCGGACGCCAAGTCGCGATACTCGGCGACGAAATCGCGAATGCCGTCCTCCCCGAGCGAACGAAGCCCGCGCCGTTGCGCGTCGGCGAGCTTTGCGGCGAAGGCGTTCCAGCGCGGAGACCGCGTGGCGACGATGACATTGCGTTCCCGCGCTGCCCCACGCTGCTGGCGCGCGGCGACGCCCCGGGCTCGCGCGCTCCGCTCTGATTCATAAAGTCGAACGAGACGGGAAAGATCGGTAGCTCCGGGACGAGCGTTATCCGGCACGTTCGCCAGCGCACTCGTCAGGCGCTCGGTGAGCTGTGCCGCCAGGGCGGTACGACGGTCGGCGTCCAGCGACCCGCGCCGCTCCATGAAGCGTTCGAGGACGGAGAATTCCTCCTCGGTGAGTGCGGCGTCGAGCGTGGCGGGAGGTGGCTCGCCGGCAAACGTCGTCGTTGGAGGAGCGAGCTGCTTTATCAATGCTTCGCGAACGACGATGGTGCCGGCGACGATGTCGCCAAGCCGCTTGCCGGACTTCGTAAACAGGACGCTCACGATCCCGACGGCGTAGCAGGGAATCGGTTGAATATCCACGAGGCGCATGAGATTCCGCACGGCGGACGCGCCAAATGTCACCGAATACCCACCATCCCGCACGACGCGCAATCGCAGGAGCCGTTTGCCCGGTGTCTGCCCGTCGGCGAGCCCTTCGAAAAGCACGTAGTAGCCCCACAGCAAGCAGAAAATCGCGATCACGAAAATCGCCGCGGCCCAGGCGTCGAAGACGCCGGGCGTCGTGCTCGCGCTCTCACGAGGGGCGAGCGCCGAGAGACTGAGCGCGATCAAAATGAGCGCGGCGATGCACAGCAACGAATCGATCACGGCCGCGAGAGCGCGTGAGCCGACGCCGGCAATCGTGTACGAGAACACCACCAGCTCCGGCGTCTCGACGTCGATCGTCTGCGCGAGCGACGGAAGCGTCCGCACGATCGTGCCGCCGCGACGTGTCTCTGATGGAGGCGTCATGATTACCGAAAAGCTGACGCCCGCCCACGAATCCAGCAACCGTCAGGTCGTTGCTATCTTGGGTTGTCCTATCGACCCTTGATGATCCATGCGCGTCCTTCTCCAGCGGGTCTCTCGCGCCGAGGTGCGTGTTCGTGAGGATGGCGCGGTCCGCGGCGCCGGACGCATCGGGCGCGGCTTTCTTTTGCTCGTCGGGTTCACCCACGACGATGATGAGGCGCGCCTGACGTGGATGGCAGACAAAGTCGTCGGCTTACGACTCTTTTCGGACGCCGAGGAGAAGATGAACCTGGCGCTCGCCGATGTGAGTGGAGAGATCCTCGTCGTGTCCCAGTTCACGCTCTATGGCGACGCCGCGAAGGGGCGGAGGCCAAGCTTCATCGACGCCGCTCGTCCGGAGGCGGCGATTCCGCTGTACGAGCGCTTCGTGGCGTCGCTGCGTGAGCGCGGCATCACCGTCGCGACCGGCGAGTTCGGAGCGATGATGGACGTCGAGCTCGTAAATGACGGACCGGTCACGCTCTGGCTGGAGCGCTGAGCGAATGCCGTCTCGCGAGCCTAACGACAGTGGAGACGTCGTGCCCGTCGTTTTGGCGTCGCAATCGCCCCGCCGCCGCGAATTGCTCGCGCTGATCGGCATTCGCCACGAGGTGCGGCCGGCGGACATCGATGAGACCTATCTCACGGGCGAACAGCCGCGCGCGCACGCCGAGCGCCTGGCGCGAGGCAAGGCCGAAGCGATCGCGGCGCCAAACGCGGTCACGATCGGCAGCGACACGATCGTCGTCGTCGATGGCCACGTACTCGGCAAGCCGCGCGATGAGGCCGACGCGGCGAGAATGCTGCGCCAATTGAGCGGACGCTCACACGTGGTGATCACCGCCGTAGCGGCGCGCTGGCGCGGCCGCCTCCTTTCGGCGGTCGAAGAGGTGGGCGTCACCTTTCGCGCGCTCTCCGACGAAGATATCCGAGCGTATATCGCGACGGGTGAGCCGATGGACAAGGCGGGCGCCTACGGCATCCAAGGCTTCGGCGCAACGATCGTCGAGCGAGTGGACGGCGATTACTTCGCGGTGATGGGTCTGCCCCTCAACCGTCTGACGAGACTCCTCGAGTCGTTAGGACTCGCGTACGGATTCGGAGCCTTGCGCGAGCGCCGGCAAGCCGCCGGTCAGCGTGACGCCACCGCATAACGACGCTGCCAGCGCTCGATGCGCTCGACCACGTCGCGTACGGTGATCCGCGGCATTCGATCACGCCGGTTCTCCATCGAGATCGGATAGTCCTCGTCCGGCTCGCCATACGCATCGACGATGAGGTCGTGGAAGCGGCGGTAGGGACCCGTGCGCTTTGGATTCGTGTAACCCATCAGGCTGATGACCGGGCGGTCGAGGGCGACGGCGATGTGGAGCGGCCCCGTGTCCGGTGCGAGGACGAGCGCCGACCCATCGAGAATGCCGACGAGATTACGGAGGCCGCTGCCGAGCGCCGAGAAAGGCTTGTGTCGCGCACGTTCCATGATCACCTGCTGCGCGGACAGCTCGCGCTCGGTGCGGCCGCCGACGAGCACGGGCTCGAGGGCGAAGTCGTGGTACAGAACGTCGACCACTTCGGCCCAGCGCTCAGGGAGCCAGTCCTTTTGTGGCTTGCTCGTCGCAACGACGATCGCCGCCGCGGGGCGGTCGAGTCGCGCAAAGAAGTCGCGCTGCCATTGGCGCTCTTCAGGCCATGGCCCGAGATTCCAGCGCACTTCCTCGTTAGGTATTTCCAGCGCCGTCAGGAACTCGAGATACTGATCCTGCACGTGCTGCGGCGCGTGCGGCGGAATGCGATGCGTCGTGAATAGCCAGTTGAGATCGCGCGCGCGCGCCCGGTCGAAACCAAGCTTGATCGGCGCCCGCGTGAACGACGTGACGATACCGGCCTTCAAGTAGACCTGGAAGTCGAGCACGACGTCAAAAGATCGCCTCGCGAGCTCTCGTCGCGTTTCGGTGAACGCACGCCACCCTTTCGCTCGATCGAAGAGGACGATGTCATCGACGGCCGGATGCGCGCGCACGAGTGCCGCTGGACCGGGTTGGAGTACCCAGGTGACGTGTGCCCGAGGCGCGTGACGCTTCAGCGCGTTCAATACGGGCAGCACGTGCACCGCGTCTCCCACGGCGCTCATCATGACGATGCAGACGCGGTTAATGAGGGCAGCCGGCCGGCCGGCTGGCATATAAGGCGCGCCAATCACAGCGCGTCGACCTCGCGCAG
>QHUV01000297.1 GCA_003222065.1 Gemmatimonadota bacterium
CGTGCCCCCGCTCGAGCTCGAGTGGAATGGCGCGCACGTCCGCATTCCAGCGCGCATGGTCAGAGCTGGGCAGAATGTGATCGACGCTTCCTTCGCCACGCTCATCGCACCGGCGGGCACGCCGATCATTCATTTCCACGACGAAACGGACGCCCGCGACTACCTGTACACGCTACTCGTTCCGTCCGATGCCCACGCGCTCTTTCCCAGTTTCGACCAGCCGGACCTCAAGGCACGCCTAACGCTTGACCTCGGGGTCCCGAGCGGTTGGACGGCGATCGCCAATGGGCGCGCGTCTCCGACCGCCGCCGACGGCTCGACCACGACCATTCGATTCTCGGCAACGGATCCGTTGCCGACCTATCTCTTTGCCTTCGCCGCCGGTCCCTACGCGCGTTTCACCGGCGGCCCGCGCTCGACGCCCCTTCTCGTCCGTGCATCACGTGCGCGCGAGGTCGAGGTCGACTCGCTCCAGAACCAGGTCGCCTCCGCGTTAGGCTCCTTCGAGCGTTACTTCGGCATCCCGTATCCGTTCCAACAATTTCAGTATATGCTCTCTCCCGCCTTCCCTTTCGGCGGAATGGAGCATCCCGGCGTCACGATGTTCAATGAGGAGTCTTTCATCTACCGCGAGCCGCCCACACTCAACCAGCGACTCGGACGCCGCGCGACCATCTATCATGAGGTCGCCCACCAGTGGTTCGGCGACTATGTCACGATGAGGTGGTTTGACGATTTATGGCTGAAAGAGGGATTCGCCACGTACATGGCGGCGAAGATCCAGGATCTCGAGCATCTGCCGAATCCATGGATGTCGTTCTACCTGCGTAACAAGCCGGCGGCCTACGACGTCGACGCCACCGCCGGCACGACACCGATCTGGCAGCAGCTCGGCAACCTCGATCAGGCAAAGAGCAACTACGTTGCGGACGGAAGGGTTCGACGTCTCCTTCTCGTCCAGCGACCCGCGCAGCCGTCGCTGTCGGGACACGGCCCCTGGCCCATTCGCACACAAGTCGCTCTCGTCAGGCAGGGTGCGCCGACGACGCTGCTCCCGGTGGTGTTGCGGAGCGACACGACCATCGTGACGAGCGCCGCGGGCCGTCCCGCGCCGGATTTCGTATTCGCTAACGCGAACGATTACGCGTACGCCCTCGTGCTGCCCGACACTGCCAGCACCGGGTGGCTGGCGCAGCATATTGGCTCCGTGAACGACGTCTTTCTGCGCGCCATGCTCTGGGGTGCGCTCTGGGACCTCGTTCGCGAGACTCGGCTAGCGCCACGTACGTTTCTCGAGACCGCGATCCGCGAGTTGCCTAACGAACATGACGAGCAGATTGCCGCCGGTATCATCGGACGTCTGCGGCGGGCTGTCGAATCATATCTGTCGACGGCTGACCGGGACACGATTCTTCCCGTTGCTGAGCGCCTGCTCCTCGATGGCGCCTCAGATCAGCGGCACCCTTACGGCATTCGCAAAAGCCAACTCGACGCGTTCATCGAGCTCGCTACGACACCCAAAGCCGTAGCGCGGCTCGACGCCTGGCTGGACAGCACGACCGCTGCCGGTCTCCCGCTACGTCAGCCGAGTCGATGGTCGATCGTGACACGTCTTGTCTCCATCGCGGCCGCGAGCGCTGATCGCCGTCTCAGCGACGAGGAGCGGCGCGATACGACGGCTGGTGGCAAGCGCCGCGCGTTCATCGCCGGCGCCGCGCGCCCGGAGCCGGCGACCAAGCGCAGCTATTTCAACCGCTACCTCGCCGACGCGAGCCTCAACGAGGAGTGGGTGACGGCGAGCCTCCGTGCCTTCAACGATCCTGACCAGAGCGCATTGACGCTACCGTATCTTGCTCTTGCGCTCGACTCGCTGCCGTGGATTCAGCGCAACCGCCGGATCTTCTTCCTCGGCTCGTGGCTGGGCGCGTTCATTGGCGGCCAACGGGACGCGGCCGCTCTGCGAATCATCGATGATTACCTCGCCGCGCACCCCACACCGATCGACCTGCGACAGAAAGTCCTTCAGTCGCGCGACGACCTCGAACGCACGGTTCGCATCCGCCGGGCGCACGGCGGGACCTAACGATCGTCGGCCGGTGATCGCCCGCGAAGGGTCCACTCCCCGAAGAATTGCTGCGCGCGCTCCAGCTCCAGCCCGCCGATGACGTCCTCACCCAGCGCTCGCGCGCCGCGCAGTCCGAGCGCGACGAGATCGGACGCCAAGGCGGCGATTTCGGGATCGCGAACACCGCAGCGCGCCGCGCGATTGAGCATCTCCTCATCGGCCGTCGGAAGAATCGCGCGCGCGCCTGCCGATGCCTCCTTACTGTACGCTAGACCGGCCAGCAGGACGAGCGACGCTCCGACCATCTCCGGTCCCAGGGCATCGATCGAGCGCACCTCGAGGTATCCGCGCGGTCGAACTTCGGGAAAGAGCGTCGTCAGGTGATCCTCCCATGCGGCATCGGTCCACTGGTTGTCGGCTGCCCACTCGCCGAAGGACCGATACCCGCCGTCATCCGCCATTCTCGTCATGTCGCCGGCATCGAGCGCAAAGCGCGTGTACGCCTCGCAGGCCGGCAGCTCGGCATTCGGCACGCCTGTACGAGACGGGTCGAGCAGGCGCCAGCAGCGCGCACGGAAGCTCCGATATCCGGTCTCGCTGCCCGCATAGCGAGACGAGTTGGCGAACATCGCCGTGAGATACGGCGTCAAGTCGGCCAGCAAGCGCCACCGCGCGGCGGGATCGCGCCCGGGATCCAGACTCACTTGCGTCGCCGCGGTTTGGCGCATCATCCGCACACCGCTCGGACCGATGCTATCGAAGTATCGCGTCATTCGGTCGTACCGCGGACTGTGCAACTGGAGCGGTACAGAGTCGATTGTGTTGTGCGGATCGATGCCGACGCTCGCGAGGTCGATACCGGCATCCGCCGCTGCCGCCCGTAGGCCGACCACCGTCGCGCGTGCTTCACGCAGCAGCGTCGAGATCGACGCGGTCGGCGGCGTACAGAGCTCCAACTGACCGCCGGGCTCGAACGTCAGCGTCGAGCCGTTAGGCAGTTCGAAGTAGGGGGCGCCCTTTGGCGACCTGAGCTCTCGCCACGCCGACGCGCCGCCGTGTGCCCGAATCCACGAGAGCGTGCTTCGTTCCTCGCCATCCCGCGGCTCGAGCGGACACGGCAAGCCACTTCCTTCGAGTAGCGGGAGCATCTCGATCTCGGCGCCCACGCGCTGCCGGTCATCCGCCTGCGGCACGAACAGCCGCTCGCGAACCGATCGTGCGAAGTACTCCACGCTTACCGACGCCGTCATAGCCTCGGCGACGCAATAGCGAGCGCGAAGCGCCCGTCGTCGGCAATCCAATCCTGCAGCCGCAGCCGGGCCGCTCGGAGCAAACGCCGTACGCTCGGCCGATCGTACTTGCAGCTGATCTCGGTGCGAATCGTCTCACCGCTCGCCAGACGCACGTCGCCGACCCCCGGAATGTGCACGACCTGCTCTCGCGAGGAAACGAGATGCATCTCGATGCGATGTCGTTCTGGCGAGTAAAAGGCGCGATGCCGGAAGCTTCCGACATTGAAGTCGGCGCCTAATTCGCGATTCAGAACGCGCAGCATGTTGCGATTGAATGCCGCCGTCACGCCGCGCGCATCGTTGTAGGCTGCTTCGACGACATGTCGTTTCTTCCGCAAGTCCGCGCCGAGCAGCAGCCGATCGAACGGCCGCATGACCTGCCGAACCCGGCCGAGCAACGCCCGCGCCGACGGCGCGTCGAAATTGCCGATCGTACTGCCGAGGAAAGCGAACAAAACGGGTCCCGGCAACCGCTCCGGCAGACCTAACGAGCTGCCAATGTCAGCGACGGCCGGCGTGACGCGAAGATTGGGATACTCGGCGCGCAGCCGGCGGGCCGTACTCGCCAGAAAGTCCTCACTCACGTCCACCGGCACGTACTCTTCGCCGCAGCCGGCATCGCGCATCGCATCGAGAAGAATTCGCGTCTTCGCCGCGCTGCCCGCACCCAGCTCGACGAGCGTGCGCGGACGAAACGCCTCGACTATTTCGCGGGCGCTGCTCGTCAGCAGCGCCCTCTCGGCGCGCGTGAGATAATACTCCGGAAGACGCGTGATCTTCTCGAACAGCTCAGAGCCGCGCTCGTCATAGAAGTACTTCGGCGGCAGCTCTTTTTGACGCCGCGAGAGCCCCTCGCGCACGTCGGCAACCATTGCGCTGGCACGATCGTCGGCGAGCGCGATCGTGACCTGGCGCTCGACCGCCGCTTCAGCCGTGTTCGTGGATCGTCTAGTCATCGCGTGCACACCGAAAACCGCTGAAGATCTGCCGCCGAATCGGGTAGTCCCAATTGCGGAACGTGTTGCGAATCGCTCCCGGCCGCGTTGCCCAGGAGCCGCCTCGCAGCACCTTGTACTCTGTTCCAAAAAAGACCTGCGAGTACTCGGAATACGGAAAGGCCGCGAATCCCGGATAGCCGCTGAAGTCCGTGCTCGTCCACTCCCATACGTCGCCGAGCATCCCGTAACAGCCTAACGGTGAGACGTTGGCCGGGTACGTGTCGACCGGAGCGACGTCGAACGCGAGCTGATCGAGATTCGCGGCCGCGCAATCAGAGCCCGCGCCCCAAGGATAGTACCGGGCCTGTCCAGTCTTGGCGTCCCACGCTGCCGCGATTTCCCACTCCGGTTCCGTTGGCAGGCGCTTGCCCGCCCAGCGCGCAAACGCCTCGGCCTCGTGATAGCAAACGTGAATCACTGGCGCCGACGGTTCCGGCGCGCCGATGCGATCCATGCTTCGCCGTTGCCAGGCGCCCGACTCGCGCCACATCGACGCCTCGGCGACGTCGATGCGCACCATCCCCCCTCGTGCCCCGTTAGGCACAGCTGCCGGACGCGGGCCACGCTCGCGCGGCGAATAGGGCGCGCCAGTCTTCAGCTGGAGCGTTTGCAGCATCGTCTCGTTGTGCTGGTACTCGTGCTGAAGCACCATGTGGTAGACGTAACCGTCACGGAGCAACGGATCGTCTGACGAGAAATTGGCGCGCTCCAGCCGCTCGAGGACGCGCTCGCGCATCTCCGCCATCGATGCGAGCGTGGCGGCAAGCGTCGGCAACGGAAGCTCACCGCGCACGCGACGTGGATGCTCGAAAGGATTGTACATCCCCGGCATCTCCACGAATTCCACTTTCCCCTCGAGGTTGCGATCGAGCCACAACTCCTCGAACGCACCAATGTGACCCAGATCCCACAGGATGGGCCCCATCAGCGGATCATGCTGCTTGTGTAAATCCTCTTCGCTGACCGTCTCGACGAGACGCAGCGTACGCGCACGCGCGTCGACAAGTAAGCGCGCGATATCGTCGCGCGATGCCACCGAGCGCGTGTCGCGCTCGGTGGGACTGATGGCGGTGGTCATGGACCTATCTCCGGCAAAACTCGCGCACGTACGTCGGACCGACGGAACTTGAGCACGAGCAACAGTTAACGACCTGGGCGAACGAAACGCTCCACGCCCGCCAAGGTCGTGTCGACCGCAAGCGCCAGGAGCGCCGCGGGGATCGCCCCGGACAAGATCATGCGCGTGTCCGAGAGCGCCAGTCCGCTCACGATCGGCTAACCCAATCCGCCGGCACCGATAAATGCCGCGAGCGTCGCCGTGCCAACATCGATCACAGCTGCCGTTCGAATACCAGCCATTATCATGAACGCAAGAAGCGCGATGCCGGGCAGCGTCTGAATCACGCCGACGCCTCGAATCACCGATTCCGCTCCACCCGTCCGACGCTCGAGCACAAGCCCTAACGGCAAACCAATCAGGACCGCGAATGCGAGCGATGCGGAAACCAGTAACAGATGCCTGAGCGTGAGTGACAGCAGCGTAGCGCGCGTCGCGCGCAGGTAACCGAAGAAGCCGGCGCGCGAGCTCTCAGTGCGCGCGGTCGCCGTACCGCCAATCAGGCTCAGCTCCCTGAGGGCCTCATTGGCCACCTGCGGAATCGGTACCCGTTCGACCTCGACGCGGCGGTTCAGTCGCCGCATACGCGCGACGTCGATGCGGCCACTCAGCTCGGTGAGCGCCGCAACCGCGGCAGGATTCTCGGTCGCGAGCCGGCCTGTGATCAGCGCGGCGGCTTCGTAGGGCGGAAAGAATCTCCTGTCGTCTACGAGCACTCGAAAATCATAGCGCTCGATGAGCCCATCTGTGGCGTATCCATCGACGACGTCGATGTCCCCGGCGTCGAGGGCCCGGTACTTCACGGCGGGCAGGAGCGCGCGCACATCACGAAAACGCATGCCGTATGCACGCAAAAGACCAGGAAGCCCATCCGCTCTACCGATGAAATCCGGCGTGAGCCCGGCACGCAGACCTGGCGCGGCCCTCGCGAGGTCGGAAAGCGTATGCAGGCGAAGCGAGTCAGCGGTCCCCTTGCGAATTGCAATGGCATACGTGTTCTCAAAGCCTAACGGCGGCAACCAACGCGTACCGAAACGCCGCGGAAACTGTTCGGCGACGCGCGCGTAGACGTCGCCTGCGCTGCCGCGTGGAGGCTCCCCCAGCAACACGAGAAGTCCGGTGCCGGTGTACTCCGGATAGACATCGATGGCGCCGCTCCGGAGCGCGCGAAACGCGAGCTCGGTCGCGCCAAAGCCCGGCCGGCGATCGAC
>QHUV01000298.1 GCA_003222065.1 Gemmatimonadota bacterium
TCCTCGCGCGCTTCCAGGTACTGGCGCTCGGCAATCGAGGCGTTGAGTGACTGCTGACGCGAGTCCCATAACAGCTCGCGCGGCCGAAACAAATCCTGGTCCAGCTCGATCTGGAACGGCGTCGACGTCCAGGTGCGCGAGACGGCGTTGCCGGTGATGTCCACACGATCGAGCAATGAGCTCAGTTTGAGCGTGCCGCCAAACCAGGGGAGCGGCTGCGCCACGGTCACGCCCATGAACGATTCGTTCTGCGTCTGCGGCGCGAACTGCGTTCCGTTCTCGGTGAGCACACCCACGAACGCGTGCCGGTAGTTCGCGACGTCGCCCTGCAGCGACACCTGTGGCAAGAGCCGCGCGTTGAAGGCGCGGTCGTGCGCCCGGGATTCGTCGCGCGCGCTCCGCGCTGCGCTGGCGGCGAGCCCCTGGCGCTGCGCGAGGTTAATCGCGTCTTGCAGAGTCAGGGCGCGCGCCGGCGCCGCCGCGGGTTGTTGCGCGGGAAGCGCCGCCGCCAGAAGAGCCGAGAACGCGAGCGGCAACGCGCCCCGCGCGCAGCGAGAACGTGACTGCATAAGTCGTTAGGCTGGAGGAGCGAACGCCCGCGCTACTCGTAGCGAAGGCAGACAACGGGATCCTGACGCGCGGCGCGCCAGGCGGGAACGATGCCGAACAAAAGGCCGACGGCGACGGATACGCCGAAGGCGACCATCACCGACGCCGCCGAAACGATTGTGTGGATCCTCGCCGCGTGCTCGATGATCGCGCTGAGCACCGCACCGGTGAGGATGCCAGCGACCCCGCCGGCGAGACTGATCATCACCGCTTCGCTGAGAAACTGCGCCAGCACACCCTTCTGCGTCGCCCCCACAGCGCGGCGCACGCCGATCTCGCGAATGCGCTCGAGAATCGACGCGAGCATGATATTCATGATTCCGATCCCCCCGACGACGAGCGAGATCGAGGCGATGGCGCCGAGGACGATGTTGAAGATCGTCTTCGTGCGTTGCTCCTGCTTCAGCAAGAGCTCGGGCACCGTGATCTCGAAGTCGACGACCTCATTGTGGCGGCGCGTGAGCATGCGGCGCATGACATCCGCGACCTGCGGCACGGCGGCAGCCCGATCGACCTGCACGACGAGCTTGTCGAGCTGATTGTAGTTTCGCTTCTCGGCGCGCTGGTCGTCCGTTTCGGACGAATCGGCCTCGCGGTTCCCGCGCGCGGCGAGCTCCATCTCCTCCTGCGTCACCTCGGCGCGATTGCGATATCGGAGGAGCATCGTTGGCAGCGGGACGTACACGTCCATGTTGGCGTCGCGAATGCCTAACCGCTGCGCTGTTTCGGCGGAGACTTTGCGGTCCTCGAGCACACCGATGACGGTCAGCCACTGATTCCCGACCTTGATCGTGCGGCCGAGCGGTTCGTCGGTGGTGAAGAACCGCGATTTCACACCCTGGCCGATGATGGCGACCGGCGCCGCCGCGTCGTAATTCGGCCGCGCGAAGTACGAGCCCTGCGCCAAGCGCAGGTTCATCAGCCGCGGGTACGTCGAGTCGACGCCGACCACCTTGCCGGAGCGGTGATGTCCTTCGCGCGTCAGCACGGTGTTGACGACGACCTCGCTGCTCGTCGCGGCAACATCCGGTATGACTTCGGCGATGCTTTGGCCGTCGAGATACGTGAGGCCAGGCGTGAACCGCTTCGATTCCTTCTTATCGTCCTTGTCGACCTTGCCTTCCTTTTGTTCGATGATCGGCGTGACGACGATATTATTGGCGCCGAGGAGGCGCATTTGCTCGAGAATCTCCTGTTCGGCGCCCTTGCCGATGGCAAGCATGGCAATGACGGACGCGACGCCGAAGAGGATGCCTAACGAGGTAAGGCCGGCGCGCAGTTTGTTATGACCCACCGCCTCGGCGGCGGTGCGGGCACTGAACGCGACGTGCTTCGCGAGCTCGCGCGCGCGGTCAACGCGGCCGGGCATGCGCGGGCGATGGCGCCGGAAGGGTGACGCTCCGCGCCGTGTCACCGCCCTTCGCGGCTGGCGGGAGCGGATTGAGTCCCGGAATGAGCTCCACCTTCAGCGTCGCTCTGTCCGCCGGCGGCACCAGCAGCACCTTGTCGCCTTTCGCCACCCCACGGCGCACGACGATCTCGTTGTCGTTCATGACCCCGGGATCGATCTGCTGCTTGACGACGTGGTTCCCGTCGCGCTTGTACACGAACGAGAGGCCGCCGTCGCTGGTGACCGCCTCGAGCGGCACAGAAAGCACGTGCGGCAACGACGCCGTCTCGATGGCGTTCGACGTCGTCATACCGGGGCGAAGGGTTGTGTCGGCCTGCGCGATGATGATCTTGACCTCGAAAACCTTCGAGTCCTGGTTCGGCCGCTGCTCACCGACGTTCGCCACCGACGTCACCGTGCCGGCGAGCCTCTTCGTCGGATCGGCGTCGAGCGCGACGGTCACCTTTTGGCCGACGGCGATCTTGCGCACGTCGACCTCGTTGATGTAGGTGTCCGATTCCATCTGCGTGAGATCGGGGAGTGTCGCGACGGTAGGATCCCACGGTTGCCACTGAGAACCGACTCCCTTCTTTTTGCCGCTCCACTCGCGGACGTAAATCACCATACCCGGCGCGGGCGCCTTGATGATGAAGCTCGCCATGACGTCCTGAATGATCTTCAGCTGGTTGGCCTGGCGATCACGGTCGGCGCTGACCTCCGCCATCTTCGCGACCGCCTGTTTGAGCTTCGTCTGGTAGCTGACCTTCGATTGGTCGAAGGCGCGCTGGGCCTTCTCGTAATCGATCTCTGCCTGACGCTTGATCGTCGGCGCTTCGTATTGCGCCTGTTCCTTCGCGAGCTTCTTCTCCTCGAGTGTGTATTCCGCGGTGCGAATGTCTTCGCGTGCGGTCGCGAGGTTGAGGGCCGAATCGAGTTGCGCGCTCGTGTATTGCGCGAGTGCTTTCTGGAAATTGAGCGTGACGTCAGCCAGCTTTGCCGCCGCTGGACTCCGGTCCAACTCCGCAATCACATCTCCTTCCTTCACGAGCTGTCCCTCAGGGAAAAGCGCGAGGACGAGGAGAAGCAGCCAGCGTTTGCGGAGCTGTTCCATGGTCTGGGAATCCGGCGAGGAGAAATGGGTGGCGCGCCGACGATGGTACGTTCGTACGGCGCCCAACGTTTTCAGCCTAGCGTCCGTCCTGCCTCACTGCAACCAGTCCTACATTAGGATTGGCTAAAGCGCAGCCGAGCCGGCCTGCAGATGTCATGCTCCGAAGGCCGCTCCGGCCTAATTGGACACGCGGTCCGGACAGATCGTTGACAGCCGTCCACCAACACCCAGCACCCACAGATGCCCGTTTTCTCGTCACGACCCTTGGAAACCGGTCCGAGCGACCCCGAGCTCGCCGCCGCCGGAATTCCCGATACGAGTCCGACCTGGGAGTTGGAGCTGCTCATCTCCGGCGCGGTGCTCTTCGCGCTCTTCCAGATCCCGCCGGTGCTCAACTCGTTCTTCGCGCATATCGAGCCGCACGCGACAACGACGATGCTGTCGGCGATTCTGCTCGTGCAGATTTACGTCAAGGCAATCGTCTACGCGCTTACCGCGTCATTCGTCGTTCATCTCGTCGCGCGGGCATATTGGGTGGGGCTCGTCGGCCTCCATTCAGTGTTTCCTAATGGCGTCAAGTGGGAAAACTTCAAGGCGGGTCCGGTGACGCTCGAGGTGTACCGCTCGCGACTCGTCTCCCTGCCGGCAATCATCGCGCGAACGGACAATTTCTGCAGCGTCATCTTCTCGTTCGCGTTCCTCCTCGTCCTACTCTTCGCGTTCACCGTCGCCGTGACCGGCGCGTACGGAGCCATCGCCTACGTCATCTCGCACGCGCTGATGGGCGGAAAGAGTGGCGAGACCGTGTTCATCGCGCTCGCCGCGCTGACGGCGCTCGTACCGGTGGCGACCTCGGTCATCGACCGACGGTTCGGAAACCGGCTGGGCCCGAAGTCGCGACGAATCCTGACGCGGATGGTGATCTTCGCCTATCGGAGCACGGCGCAGGGCATCATGAGCCCGATCTTCGTTCCACTCCTCACCAACGTTGGGCGAAAGAAGATTCTCGCAATCTTTTACTTCTCCTTATTCGGGATTCTCGTGTTCGTCATTGCGGAGCGCCTGGCGCGGACCGATCGGCTCTCAGTGAACGGCTATGACTATTTCGGCGCCTCGGATCGATTCGGCCTGGATTATCGGTTTTATGAGAATCAGCGCGAGCGCGACGACGTTTTTCCGCGACTGCCGTCGATCCAGTCGGACATTATCACCGGGTCCTACGTGAAACTGTTCATTCCTTACTCGCCCCGACGACACAACGCTTTCATAGCGAAAGCATGCCCGTTTCTGCGTCCGATTCAGGGGCGCGGAGTGCAGCTCGGCGCCGACCCGGTGCTCGCGGACAGCGTGGCGGCACCGGTGCTCGCCTGCCTCGCGCGGATCCACGCCGTCACGCTCGACGGCGCGCCGCGCACGGACGTACAGTTTCGTTTCTACGAGCATCCGACCACGGGCATCAAGGGAATCATCACGTACATCCCCGCTGACAGTCTCGCCCGCGGCCAGCATGTGATCACCGTTCGGCAGCCGCCGCCGGAAGAGGTCACCGCATCGACGCCCGCGCCGGGGCCGTGGGTGATTCCGTTTTGGCGGTAGGGTTCGGACGCTTGCGGATGCTCCGACATCGCGTCTTGTCAGGCGAAGTACGCGACATAAAATCACCGGATCTGCTGTACCACCATTCCCCTCTCATGACTTCTCATGCGCATCATCGAGCGATCGGCGGCGATCTTGGCGCTGTTCGCAGTCACGGGCTCGGCCCACGCGCAGGACTCTACGCAAGTATGGTCCCTCGGCGTCGACAACCAGTCCGGCATCTACGTCGGAATCGCGCTCTCGCCGCGGTTCCGGCTCGAGCCGGAGGTCGGCCTCGTTCGCCAGCACGACAAGGCGGTGTTCACCTTTGATAACGGCTTCGGCGGGACGACCACCGTCAACGAGGACGTGACGGCCGCGTCCTATCGGGTCGGCGTTGGACTACTCTGGCAATGGCAGCGGGTCGCCCATGTGCGGCTGTATGCGGGACCTCGTGCCGGCATAATGGTCGTACGGGCGAAGGAGCGTATTTCCGGCGGTCAAACCGGCGAGGCCTCGGCGAGCCGCA
>QHUV01000299.1 GCA_003222065.1 Gemmatimonadota bacterium
CGGGGACGGCCATTGCATTCACATCCTCTAAATCCGGCACCGCGCGGCCGTCCATCGCCGCGCGCGCCTTGGCACCGAGGATGAGGTATTGCGAGGCGCGCGGGCCAGCGCCCCAGCTCACGTATTTCTTGACCATCGACGTTGCTTCATCGGCGCCGGGCCGCGTCGATCGCGCCAGTCGCACGGCGTAGCTCACGACCGTCGGCGGCGCCGGCAGACGCCTGACGAGATGCTGCAACGCCAGCATCTCCGGCGCCGTCAGCACTGGACGGATGTCGACGTCGACGTCGCTCGTCGTCGCCATGACGATTCGTTCTTCTTCGTCCTTGGTCGGATAGCCGACGGTGAGCTGCATCATGAAGCGGTCGAGCTGCGCCTCCGGCAGCGGATACGTTCCCTCCTGCTCGATCGGGTTCTGCGTCGCCAGCACGAAGAATGGCTCGGGAAGTTTGTGCGTTTGTCCGGCCGCCGTGACTGCATGCTCCTGCATTGCCTGGAGGAGTGCCGCTTGGGTCTTCGGCGGTGCGCGATTGATCTCGTCCGCCAATACGACGTTTGCGAAGATCGGTCCGCGCACGAACTTGAAGATGCGGTGCCCCGTCGCGTGATCTTCCTCGAGGAGCTCCGTACCCGTGATGTCACTCGGCATCAAGTCGGGCGTGAACTGCACGCGTGAAAAACTCAGATCGAGCGCCTGGGCGACCGTTTGCACGAGGAGGGTCTTTGCAAGACCAGGGACGCCGACGAGGAGGGCGTGGCCTCCCCCGAGGAGCGCGGCGACGAGGTCGTCAACGATCTTGTGCTGCCCGATGATTCGCCGCCCAATCTGTTCGACCAGTGCACGCCGAGCGCGCGCGAGCTGACCGAGCAGCTCGAGATCGCGCGTGTCGTCGGCCGGTTTCGTCTGCGTCGCCACGCCCCGCCCGCTCCATTCGAAGTCCGCGTAGAAGCTAACGTGCGCCGACCGGCGCTGGTAAGAGCGTGCCCTTGAACGCAAGTTGTAAAGTGCGATCGTTCACCGGACGCTCGGCGACGGAATCGGCGCGTGGCATCATTGCTGCACCCCGCCGCGTCTCGGTCGGGAGCGAAGTGAAGGACAAGGGGGCCGGATCGTGGACATTCTGCATCGCCTCACATTCGCGCGCGGAAGTGAAGCGCTGGACTTCGTCCGCACCCTCCGCGAGTTGAGCGAGGCACAGTTGCGCGGTGAGGTCGTCGGCATCGGGCCCGTGCTCGTGTACGGTGCGCGCATCGTCGCGCCCGACGCGCCAGCCGAATTGTACGTGAGCGTGGGCGCGCTGACCCTGGTGCACGCCCTCGGCATGGCGTCGCTCGCCAAACCTGAGACGACGAGGCTTTCGCTGCAGGGTGAGCTGCCGGCGGACATGGCACTTCTCTTCACGGCGGCGACGGCGCCTGACGAGAGGATGTTGGGACCGTAGCGCGGAGCGTTGCGCGTGGAGCGCAAAACAAAGACCCGGCGGAGTGCGCCGGGCCATTCGGTTCACCAACAGCCGATCACCAGCGTTAGGCACTCAGGGTACAACGAAGTCCGCTCGCTCCTGGACGGGAAAGTTGGTGCAGTTGAGTGTCGCGATGACGGTGTACTTGCCGTGCTCGCGATGATGTTCCCATCGCTCGGCCTTGACCATCGTCTCCCCGCTCGCGAGCAGCTTGTTCTGGAGCGCTTGCGTGAAGAGTCGTGCGGCGCTCCATCGCCAGATCTCACGCCCAGCCGAATCGACGACGACGAACTCGTGCGTCTGACCGTTCGGGTACAATAGCTCGATATGCTTCTTCGTCTCATTCGTGACGCGCAAGGCGAAGTGAACACCGTCATGTTCGACCTTGACTTCGACGCGCGACGCGAGTCGCGAGTCCTCGTTATGCGTGCGCGGACCACCTTGGAGCAACACCGGCGACTCGGTCGCGAGGCGTGCCGTCGAAGCGGCCTCGGAGTGGCTGCGAGGGCCGCACGCAAAAGCGAGCGCGCCAGCGCATAGGAGTGCGATGGCGACGCGGGAGGGCGAAAGCGAGGTGGAGGACATGAACCCCGGAACAAGAACAGCGTGAGCGGAATCGGCCGGAGCCGGCGATTGGCCGAAGCGATCCGCTCGAAATCGAAGCGGGGCGCAACTTAACCAAGCGGGGGACGAACGGTCAACATGAGGAGTAACACCAGAAGTACCGTTCTGAAAATGACTTGGATCACCAAGCGCAATTTTGGTTCGGCTGCGGCCCACTGGCTGCCAAATCGCTTGCGAAAAATTTCACAAGCTCCTAGCTTTCGCGCCGAATGAGGCACTGAGCGAGGGGCAAGGCATGACCGAGCCAGGTCCTTCCGGCAGCCGGCCGGGACCCCGTAACGCCGCCAAACCGCCCTCCGGAGCCGAATTTGCCGGAGCCGGGCTACAGCTCGCGTTCACGCTCGTCGCTTTCATGTTTCTCGGCATTTGGCTCGACAAACGCCTCGGCAGCTCGCCCTGGTTCGTGTTGATCTGCGTCTTTGTGGGCGCGGGCGCCGGATTCTACTCGATCTACAGAAGACTCATGGGTTCGACGAAGCGCGACGCCAGCGCGGGTAGGCCGCGATGACCAACGCCGTCGCGCGCTTCGCGTTCGCGACCGCGGCGGCGATTGCGTTCGTCGCCTGGCTTCTGACGCTGGCAATGAGCGGCGCCAACGCGACCTCGGCGATCGGCCTCAGCGCCCTGGTCGCGGCCGTCGTCCAGATCGCCGCGTTCGCCGTCACGGCCTCGATGGCGTCACGCAATGTCGTCGCGGCGTGGGGCGCCGGAGCGCTCGTTCGCATGCTGACGCTGTTCGTGTACGGATTCTTGGCTGTGAAGGTCTTGGGTCTTCCGCCCGTTCCGGCGCTGATCAGTCTCGTCGTGTTCTTCTTTCTCTCAACGCTACTCGAGCCCCTCTTCTTGCGACGATGAGATACCGGCCGCTCGCCTGGGCGCTTTTCGCGGCGCTCTCCGTAACGACGCCTCGTCTCTCGGCGCAGGAGCCGG
>QHUV01000300.1 GCA_003222065.1 Gemmatimonadota bacterium
CGGGTCCTTGGCGTCGTCGCCGTATATCGGAGCGCTGGCTTCATACAGGCGCAAACGCCCGAGACGCGGGACGTCCTCGTCTTCGAGGAAGGGGCATCGCACATCGGCGAGCGTGGCGGGATCTCCCACTTCGGATTTCGGTTGGTCGATCCCGCCGACATCTCAGCCGCCATCGCGTCCGTCGAGCGAGCCGGCGGCCGCGTGTTGCGCCACGGTGAGTTCGTGCCCGGTGAGCCGTACGTGTTCTTCGCGGATCCCGATGGCTACGAGGTGGAGCTCTGGTACGAGCTGCCGACTCCAGTCGACCCGCCGCGCATCGAGCCACTCGGCGTCGGTCGTTCGTAAGGCGTGCTCTCCGGCATTCGCCGCGCCGCACAGATGGCAGCAAAACATGGATCGCGGATTGGTGGACGATCAAAGGAACGCGCATCGCCAAATGAACAGTTGAAGCATTAGCTTCTGGTGCGCTCGAACGCTGAGGAGCGGCAATGCGCGTCACCGATCTCGAACGCATCTACGATTACGGTTACTGGGCCAATGCAAGGCTCTTCGCGGTGTTGGCGCAGCTGACACCGGATGAGTTCACGCGGCCCGTTCTGGGGAGCTACGAGTCGATCCGCAGTACACTCGTTCACGCCCTCAGCGCCGAGTGGGGGTGGCTCGATCGCTGCGGCGGACAGGCGCGTGGCCCGAAGCTCGATCCAGACGATTATCCAACGGTGGAATCCGTCAGCGATGCGTGGCATCGCGTCGAAGGCTATGTGCGCGAGTTCTTCTCGCGGTTGAACGACGACGATCTCACGCGCGGCGTCGAATTCACGCTTGGTGCCTCGGCGCCACGCTCGATCGCGCTCGGCGACTTGATGCAGCACGCGGCCATCCACGGTGTGCATCATCGGGGTCAGGTCGCATTACTCCTGCGCGCCCTCGGCCATACGCCAGGCAACTTCGACTTGCTGATCTATTGCGGCGAGTCGCGTCGGACCTGACACTGCCTAACGAGCGAACGCGGCCCACCCATCGCGCGCGAGCCGGTCGGAATGTCTCGCGCGAGCGCCGCCAGCCCTAACGACAAGCTGACCGAATGTCGCGGCTTTTCTGACCGCGCGGGAACTGGTCGGGCATCGGCGTTGTGATCTGGGTTATGGTCAGCCCTCCCCTTTTCCGGCACCTTGTAGCCCGTAGTCCCCACCCAGTTTTCCGACACAAAACAGGAGATGCAACCATGCGCGGCTCAATAGTCGTGCTAGCACTGGCGATATCGCCGTTCGTCGCTCGTGCATCGATGGCACAAGGACACTCGCACGTTCGGCGTCACGATTTCCCCGCGGTTTCGCGTGATCGCGATGACGACAATCGCGGTCGCGACGACGATAAGAAGTGTGAGGACCGCCGCCGTGGAAATCCGTCCGAGAAGGGTCGTGAGCACCGTGCAGAGCCGCGCTCGAAGGCCAACAAGGACTGCGCGGCTCCAGCGCCGGCTCCCGCTCCGGATCCGGCTCCCGCTCCAGATCCGGCTCCGGCTCCCGCTCCGGATCCGGCTCCGGCTCCGGCTCCGGCTCCGTCCGGTCACACGTCGTTTAGCGGCTTTGTTTTCTACGATCTCGACTTGAACGGCGTCATGGGTCCAGATGAAAACGGTCTCGCTGGCTGGACGGTGCAGCTCAGCGGCCCGGTGACCCAGACGGCAGTGACGGACGGCAATGGTCAGTACACGTTCAGCGGTCTCACCGCTGGATCGTACACGATCTGCGTCCTGGCACCGGCTGGTTGGAACCAGGTCTTCCCGACCAGTGGCCCTGCATGCGCTGCCGGCATCGGTTATACGCAAGATGCCCCAGCACTCGCCGGCGACGTGCTCTTTGATGGCGTCGACTTCGGCTTCGTCAGCGCCCATTGGTAACCAAGAGCAGCAAGAGTAAGTAGCATGAGCAGGCCCGGCGGATCCACGCCGGGCCTGTTCTTTTTGTTCACTCCCCCGCGCAGATTGAGTTGCCTAGGGCCTTTCGCCCTAGAGGGTTTTCTTGGGTATGTCCGTCTATCAGCGATCTACGTCGGCTGCGGCACGCTCCAGACTTCGGGAGTTCATCAAGGCGCTCGGTGGCGCGCCGCCGACGCCTGAGGACACTCGCATCCGCCTGGAGTTCGTTCTGAAGGCCCGTGGCGAGCTCGCGGCAGGCCATGGCGACATGCTGCGGCTCCTCGCGCCCACAGCCGCTGCCGACATCCTGGGCGATCCCGATCGCATCGCGGCGTACGCGGAGAGTCTCGCCGCCGAGGCGCTGATCAGCGACGCCGCTGGTCAGCACGAGCGGGCCGAGGCCATCCGTCGTCACGCGGTCGCAATCGCGCGTGAGGCGGCGCGCCGGTCGAGAGTGCCGGACCCCGAGATCGATCAGCTCATCGCCCGGGACGGCCGACTCGGATAGCTGCTGCCCGCGTGATGACATCATCACGCGGGCGTTGCCTCGATGACTGGATATGCTCGCCTACATTGCCATATTGTTCGCCCGCCCGGATTGGCCGGCGAGGACTCGAGGAGCGTCCGACAGCGGAGGATCTCGTGCAAGAAGCGGCTGCGATGCCACTGACTACGTGGGATAACTTCTACGTCATCGTCGGCTCGTCCGCCGCCGCTCTGACGGGCTTGATGTTCGTGGTGATCGCTCTCGTCGCCGAGACGCGACAGCGGTCGAGCCAAGGCGTCTCCGCATTCGGCACGCCGACCATCGTGCATTTCTGTCTGGCATTGTTCGTGTCGGCGGTTCTGAGCGCGCCCTGGCGAGCCCTCGGCGCCGTGAGCCTAACGATCGCGCTCACCGGCGTCGGCGGCCTCGTGTATCTCGCGATCGTCACAAGGCGAGCGCGGCGCCAGACGGCCTACAAGCCGGTGTTCGAGGATTGGCTCTGGCACACCATTCTGCCATTCGTCTCGTATGTGACCTACTTCGTCACTGGACTGCTCATCCCACGCTCGGCGCCGACGGCGCTCTTTGGCGTTGGCGGCGCTACCCTCCTCCTCGTGTTCATCGGCATCCACAACGCCTGGGATACGGTCACGTGGCTCGCGCTCGACCAAATACCGACACCTAACGAGTCGAAGCCGGAAGCGTGACTCTCCGCCGCGGGATGGCGTTGACGCGGCCGCGCGGTTTACTCTTCGACTATGGCGGCACGCTCGTCGAGGAGCGGGAGTACGATGCAGTCGCCGGTATCGAGCTGCTGCTCTCGCACGCAACGCATCGGCCGCCGAACGCCACGCTCGACGCCGTGCTCGCCCGCGCCGATCGGGTAATGCGGGAGGTCGCCGCGCGGCGCGACCGATTCCAGATCGAGACACCATGGACGTCGCTGACGCGGCTCATTCACGACTCCTTCGCCATCCGCTTCGACGCGCCACTCGCGGAACTCGAGTTGCCCTTCTGGAACGCCGCCGTGCGCACGAATCCCATGCCCGGCGCGCAAGAAGCGCTGCGTGAATTCCATCGTCAGCGACTGCCGATGGGTGTCGTGAGCAATTCCTCATTTGGCCAGC
>QHUV01000301.1 GCA_003222065.1 Gemmatimonadota bacterium
AGGCGCTGAGTACGTCTGGATCGCGGCCGTGTCGCCGTCCACCGCCCACCAGCCGTACAACTTTGTGAACGTCGTTCGCGGCGCGAGCGCCAACACGCGCCTGAGCTCCGCCCGCGTCGAGTCCGCGGGCACCATCCCGGCGCGCGCCATGTTGTACATCATCGTCGGCCGGAGCGAATGCACCGGCAGCGATGACGTGAGGCGAAATGCATCGCGTAGATGTCCACGAAACTGGAGCGCGTCGAGGATCTGCGTGGCGACACACGTCGCCTTCTCCGTGCCGGAGAGCGTGTGGGTTGGGCGATTGGCGAGCGCCCGTCCGATTCTGACCGCGACCGCTGCCGTGTCGGCGACGTGGCGGAGAAGCCGGGACGCCTGACACAGCACTTCGGATGGGAGCGTGTCGACGAGTCGCGGAACATCGATCGATGACGCGCGCGACGGATCGAGCAACACCTCAGCAAGGCGCATGATGCCCGAGCGGGGTCCCGATGGCGCGAGCGCGAGGTATCCCCGAATGTAACGTCGCGCGCTCACCGCGCCGTCCAGATACGCCGCCAGTGAGATCGGCATGACGTACGCGGGCGCAAACGTCGAGTCGAGCGCAATCGCGCGATCGAAGCGCGCGAGCGTCGCGCGGTCATCGACTTCGCCGGCGACGACGTCGGAATCGAACCGCCAGTGGGCCTCCGCTAGCAAGAATGACAGTTCGCCGTCGCTAGGATAACGGCGCAGGCCTTGCTCGAGCGTCGCGTAGAGGCGCAGGACGAGCGCTACCTCGGAGGCAAACTGGCCATTCTGGATTGCGGCGCGCCAAGCGAAGTAGGCTTCGGCGGTCAGCGAATCGACGGTCGCAAGCAATTGCTCTCGCGGACCGAGCCCGCGCAGGAAGCGACTCGGCCGGCGCATCAACGAGTAGGCGACGGAATCTGGGATATCGCCTTCGTCGCGCCAGCGGCGCACGGCGGCGAGCCGGTGATAGGCGAGCGCGAATGTCGTGTCGAACGCGAGAGCACGCTCGAAATGCGTCTGTGCCGAATCCCAGAGCGCGGCGCGATAGAACTGCTCGCCTTGCAGGTACGCCTTGAGCGCGGCGAGCGACGTCGTCGGCCACGACGTCGCGTGCGCCATGTCGATGCGGCGCGATTCGCCGAGCGCGCGCAGCACCGCCACGGTGAGTGAATCTGAAAGTCTGTCGATACGACCGCCGAGGTCACGCTGCTCGATCTCCGCGATCGCGCGGCCGGTTTTGGTATCAAGCATTGTGAGGCTCGCACGCACCGAGTCACCGGCGGCGAGGAGTCCTCCGAAGAGCACGAGCCGAGCTCCCGTGGCATTGCCTAACGCTTTGGCAGACTGGGCGTCGGCGCGCCCCGACCACCGCCGTATGACGATGGAGGCGGGCACGGTACGCAGCGCGCCCGCCCCATCGAGTCCACGCGACAGCACGTCGACCAGCCCTTCTTTCCATAGGGCAAGGGACGGCTCCTGGACGTCAAAGGGCGCTACCGCCACAAGATCGGCGTCCGCCACGGGCGCGCCGCGTGAGGCCCACAGTGCGCCAAAGGACGTCACAATCGCCATCGAGACACCAATGGTGATCGCCACCCGGCGCCAGCGACGGCGCCGTTGACGCGCCGCTCCAGCCAGAGCATGGGCGAGCTCGCCCGCGGTGGCGAACCGATCCTCGCGGAGCGGCGCCATCGCACGCGTGACCACCTCGGCAAGCTCCTGTGTCACGTAGCGCGTCAGCGCCGCGACGTTAGGCGTCGAGCGCCCGCTGGCGCCGTCTTTGCCTCGCGCGAAGGGCTGCTCGCCCGCAATCAGCTCGTACAGTACGCAGCCGAGTGAGTACACGTCGCTCCGGCCGTCGACGTCCGGTAGTCCCAGCGCCTGCTCTGGGCTCATGTAGGGTGGCGTACCGAAAATGGGCGAGGTCGTTGGGGCGTCGCAGTCGTCCCCGGCGCCGCACATTGCCCGCGCGATGCCGAAGTCGGCGACGACGGCGTGCCCCTCCTGCAGGAGAATGTTCTCCGGCTTTATGTCGAGATGGATCACGCCGCGCCGATGGGCGTAGTCGAGGGCGAGCGCGATCTCCCGCCCGAGCCGCACGACGTCGTTAGGCGGCAGACGCGGCTCGCGGCGCAGGCGATCGCGAAGCGACTCGCCGCCGGCGAATGGCGACACGAAATACAGCAGCGTCGGCCCGTCGGTCTCGCCGGAATGCTCCTCCCCCGAGTCGTGCAGCGGCAGGATGTGTGGATGCGAAAGGCTCGCCGCGATCTCGATCTCGCGCGCGAACCGCTCGCGGCCGATGAGACGCGCGACGTCCGTGTGCAGCGCTTTCACGGCCACCTGACGTCCGTGCTTCGGGTCATCGGCGAGATAGACGGTCGCCATGCCCCCACGCCCGATCTCACGCACGATACGATATCGGTTGCCGAGCAACCGCGGCATCTCCTCCGCTTCGTCAGCGAGCAATGGCGCGTAGGTGACAGCGGCGGGCATGGAGAGGATCGTCGCCCCGAGCTCGCAGGCCGCGACGAGTGATCGCACGTCGGCGTGCAGCGTGGGGTCGCCGCGGCATTCGTCGTCGAGGAACGCCGTGCGCTCCCCCGGCGCCAGCTCGAGCGCGGCATCGAGGAGCGGCTCCAAGACCCGCCAGCGTTCGCGCGACAACGTGCCTAACGGGATCATTACTCGGACGCCGTGGTTAGGCGTGCGTCCTCGGGCGAGACGGCCGCAAGCGCCTGGTACAACAGACCGCGCGCTTTGATCCAGTCACGACGGACGGTGCGCACGCTCACGTGCAACGCTTCGGCGGTCTCCTGCTCCGTCATGCCACCGAAGAAGCGACACTCCACGACGCGCGCGAGGCGCTCATCGAGGCGCGCAAGGTGATCGAGTGCTTCATGCAGCTCGAGCAACGACTCGGCCTGCGTGTCGGTGGCCGCCAGCTCTTCGTCGAGCGTAACGTGTCGCTGCGGGCCGCCGCGCTTCTCGGCGGAGCGGCGGCGCGCGCGGTCGACCAGAATGTGCCGCATCGCAACCGAGGCGACGCCGAGAAAGTGAGCCCGATTGCGCCAGTCGGCGCCCTCGGTCCGCGCGAACTTGAGATACAACTCGTGGACGAGCGCGGTCGTCGACATCGAGTCGCTCGGGCGCACCGACAGCTCGCGCCGCGCGGCGCGGCGCAGCTCGTGATACACGAGCGGAAGCATTTGATCGAACGCTTCGCGCCGCCCCGAGCGCAGATCAGCGAGCAGCTTCGTGAGGCTCGGCGCTCCATCGATCGGCGCCGGCGAGCGTTGGACTGCAAGTTCTGAACTTGGCATTGCTGAGTAACCCGGGAGATGGATTGCAATGCCGAATCAAGTCGCGGTTAGAAAGGTTCCACGCTTGATACGGATTTTCTGGCCAAAGGCGGACATTGCCACGAGTGGGCGAACTGGCGCGTCCCAGTGGTCGTCAAAAGATGACACGCGGGTCGCGCACTGGCTGTAGTCCGGAGGATGACACCCCGTGTCATCCTTTCTTCTTCGGCAGCC
>QHUV01000302.1 GCA_003222065.1 Gemmatimonadota bacterium
GCGCTCCAATCGGCCAAGCTCGCGCTCGACTTCCTGCCGTGCCTCACGAGGAAGCTGCAACTTGTTGAGCTTGTCGCGCAGCTCGGCGATCTCCTTTGACTGATCGTCGTCGCCGAGCTCCTTCTGGATCGCCTTCATTTGCTCGCGCAGATACATCTCGCGCTGACGCTCGCCGAGCTCTTCCTGGACCTGCGACTTGATTTCCTCCTGCATCTCGAGCAGGCCGATCTGGCGCTGGACGTGCACCAGCACGCGACGAAGTCGTTCCTCGACGCTGAGCGTTTCGAGCAAACCCTGCTTTTCGGGTGGCGGTAGCTCGATGTAGCCGGCAACGAGATCCGCGAAACGGCCGGGGTCCGTTACCGCGTCCAGTACTTGGTGAACGACTTCCTCTGGAAGACCGCGCCGTTCGCCGAGCTCCGCCGCTCGCTCGCGCAACTCTTTGTGAAGCGCGATGAACGAAGGATCATCCTCATTCGCCGGCTTCATTTCTTCGACTGGCATGACCACCGCGGTCAGATACCCCTCGGTGGTTGAATACTGCAGCGATGTAGCGCGCTGCTCCCCCTGAAGCAGGAGTTGCACGCCCCCTAGACCGCGTTGAATCTGACCGATTCGCGCGATGACTCCCATCGAGTAGAGAATGTCGGGAGTGGGTTCGTCTGTATTGTCCCGCTGTGCGACGGCAAATACGAGCCGCTCGCTCTTGAGCGCGGCTTCGATCGCACGCAGAGTACCGGGCCGACCGGCCGCAATTGGGGCGGTCAAACCCGGAAAAATCACTGTGCCCCGAAGCGGGAGCACAGGAAGAGTCTGGCGTTGACCGAGAGGCTTGTCGCCGTAGTGCACCTGCCGCGAAGGCGCGGCGTATCTCCTTTCCAGAATTATGGCTGCGTGCTAGAATGCCACATTCTCGCTTGGCCAGCGGAGTTGTACGTGTTGCTACCCGAGCCCCTCGAGTGTCCGACCCAGTAGTTTCCTCCGCAGACTCCGAGCTTCGCGCGCATGTCGAGCGCGTCCTTAGCGATCACTACGAGCTGGACTCGGAGATTGGGCGCGGTGGGATGGGCATCGTCTACCGTGCGAAGGATCGCCGTCTAAAGCGTACTGTCGCCATCAAGCTCCTCCCGCCGGAGCTTGCCTTTCGGAGCGACATCAAGACCCGCTTTCTGCGCGAGGCGGAAACCGCGGCCCAGCTGAGCCATCCCAATATCGTCCCGATCTATACGGTGGACGAGACGGAAGGGCTCGTTTTCTTTGTGATGGCGTACGTAGACGGCGACAACCTAGCCAAGCGCATCTTCGAGCGCGGCGTCCTTCCGGCAGACGATGTCCGGCGCATTCTCCGCGACGTCGCCGACGCGCTGGCCTACGCCCATGAACGCGGCGTGGTCCACCGCGACATCAAGCCGGACAACATCATCATCGCGGCCCAAACCGGCCGGCCGATGGTAACCGACTTTGGAATTGCGCGGGCGGTGAGCGATGGGGATTCGCGCCTCACCGCGACGGGGATGGCCATCGGAACTCCGGCATACATGTCACCGGAGCAGGCCGCTGGCGAGCGCACAATCGACGGCCGCAGTGACTTGTACTCGTTAGGTATCGTCGCGTATCAAATGCTCGCTGGTGAGCCGCCGTTCGTCGCTGGCAGCACGCCCGCGATGCTCGTCAAGCACATCTCGGAGCGTCCGATCCCGGTTCAGCAGCGGCGAGCCGACATGCCGGACGATCTGGCACGCGCCGTCATGTTGCTGCTCGAGAAGGATCCCGCGAATCGGTTTCCGTCCGCGCCAGCACTCGTTGCGGCCCTGGACACCGGGATCGTGCCATCCTCCCCGTCGCGGACATCGGGTAGCACCGCCCCGAGTGACTACGGTGGTGCGAACAACTACGGATCGGCGCCGACACGCGGACAGACGGCACGCACCAGCGGCGACGCAGCCTACGCGGCGGCGCCGTTCGTCGAGGCGGAGATCTATTCGCCGACCGTAGAAGACATGACGCGCTGGGAAGCGATGCCGGTGCAGAAGTTTCGCCGGAAGCTGGCTCCCTATCTCTTTGTCAATGCCGTCATCGTCATCGCCTCGCTCGTCGGGGACCGTGATTTCTTCGGCATCACCGTCATCTGGAGTATCTACATGGCGTTCAAGTACGCCAGGCTCTGGGCCGACGGGTACGATTGGCGTGATGTATTTCGTCAACCGCGCGAGCGCGAGCTCCTCGAGGTCGTCGACGGCGGCGTGACACAAGTCCGTGCGCTCTTTGACAGCAAGCAACGGCAGCAGCTTCGCGAGGAGAAGCGAGCACGGAGACTCGCGCGGCGCACGGGCCGTGCGTCACTCGATCGGTCGACAGGGTCAGCGACGTCGCCGAATGCGCGCTCGAACACGGTCGGACGTGCCTCCGGCGTGAACGCTGATCTGATTGGCCAGGCTGCCCGTGACCGCGACGAGATCGGCCGCATTCTCGAGACGCTGCCACAAGCGGAGCGCGGCCGTTTGTCCGACGTCTTACGCTCGTCGGTTGCCCTGTATGAAAAGATCGAGGCGCTCGCTCTGTCGCTCTCGTCGCTCGAGCGGAACCTCGCGCCGGGCGCCAAGGAGTCGGTGGAAGCGGAGATTTCCCGCCTCGAGGGCGCGGCCAACCCGCTCGAAGGCGCGGCGAGCGACGAACGCGTTAGGCGCTTGGCGCACCTTCGTCGCCAACGCCGTGCGATGGCCGATCTCGTCAGACGGCGCGATGAGGCAGCGGAGAAGCTGGAAACGTGCGCGCTCGCGCTCCAGAACATGAGGCTGGACATGGTGCGCCTGCGCGCCGGCACACAGACCCACGAGAACGTCACCACGCTCGCCGTGAACGCAATGTCGCTCGCCGAGAGCGTCGATAGCGCCCTCTACGTCGCCGACGAGATGGGACGCATCGGACGCCGGCCTTCGGCGCGCTCGCCGGCCGGACCGTAGGCCGCGCTCGTCGCGGGCGCGTCGCACGCGCATCACTCATTGTGACTGACTATCTGCACGACCGCGTCGTCGCCGCGGTTGGCGACCAGTACCTGATCGAGGCCGAGATCGGCCGCGGCGGAATGGCCGCGGTGTATCGCGCGCTCGATCTGCGGCTGCATCGACACGTTGCGGTGAAGGCCCTTCCGCCCGAGTTGGCGTTCAACAACGACGTCCGCACTCGGTTCTTGCGCGAGGCACAGACGGCCGCGCAGCTCAGTCATCCAAACATCGTACCGATCTACACCGTCGATGAGCGTGGCGGGATCGTGTTTTTCGTCATGGCGCTCGTCGAGGGCGAGAGCCTCGCGGCACGACTCGCACGCCAACCGCGGCTCTCCGTCGATGCCGTACGCCGCATCCTCGGTGAGGTCGCGGATGCGCTGGACTACGCGCACGCGTGCGGCGTCGTCCATCGCGACATCAAGCCGGACAACATTCTCATCGATCGGGCGACAGGTCGCGCTCTCGTCACCGACTTTGGTATCGCGCGCGCGGCCGCGGGCGACGCCCGGCTGACCCTCACGGGCGTCGCGGTCGGCACGCCGGCCTACATGTCTCCCGAACAAGCAATGGGGGAGCGCGACCTCGACGGCCGCAGCGACCAGTATTCGCTGGGCGTCGTCGGGTATCAAATGCTCGTCGGCCAGACGCCCTTCAAGGCCGCGAACACGCCGGCCATGCTCGTGAAGCATCTGTCGGAGATACCACGACCGGTGCACGAGAGCCGGCCCGACATCCCAACGGCGCTAGCGGCGGTCATCGATCGCGCGCTTGCCAAGAAGCCGGAAGAGCGCTGGCCGAGCGCGGGCGCGTTTCGAGACGCGCTCAATCAGGCGGCAGCGGCGGCGAGCGCCGCTCCGTCGCCGGCGCCTGTACCACTGCCTAACGGTGATGGCCACCACCAGCCGTTGCGTCCCGGCGAAGCGCTGCGACGCGCGATGATGCTCAATGACGATGTGTTGCCCTCGCTTCCGCAGCTTCCGTCGCGCCCGATCGGCATCGATTTCGGCATGAGTCGTCGGCAGTGGAAGCAGTACACGCGCGAGCAGCGACGCCTCGCACGCGACGTCGCCCGCGGAGTCATCGCACCCGACCAGGCTGTTGCGTCCCCGGAGCGCGTGCAGTGGTTCGACATCGAGCATCGGGTGCTGCGGTTTCGCCGCCGGCTCGTGCAAACCCTGGTCATTATCCCAGCGCTCTTTCTCATCAACTTCGCGACGCAGGGCTTCCCCTGGTTCATCTTTCCGTCCGTTTTTCTTCTGCTCTCGTCGCTCATGCGCGCGGGGAACCTCTGGGCGGACGGCATCAGTCCCGTGGACGCCTTACGGGGAAGCTGGCGAGAGCGAATTGGCGGCAGGCGCGGGCTGCCGCGAATCGAGGCGCCCGTTGCACCACCTCCGGAGCGAGCAGCGTCACTGGTTCCGGCCGACGTCTTGGCGGGTCCGCATGGCGGCGCCGTGCGGCGCGCCGTCGCCGACAGCGCTCAGATTCGCGACATATTTAGCAAATTATCATCGGTCGAACGGGAGATGCTGCCCGACGTGACGCCGACGGTCGACGGTCTGGTCGAGCGCGTAGCCTCGCTCGCGAACACGCTTCACCGGCTCGACGC
>QHUV01000303.1 GCA_003222065.1 Gemmatimonadota bacterium
CGGCGATCGCCGAGACGATCGCATCGACTGGCGCTCCTCCGCGCCACAGGTGGCGCGCGTCACGGCTGGCGTTCTCACCGCGCTCGCCACAGGTCGCGCGACGATTACCGCATCGACGGGATCCGCTTCGCGCGATCTCGCCATCGAGGTGCTGTCTGCCGAGGTGGGTGGTGTCGACATCACGCCCTCGACTACGCAGGCGCGCACCGGTGACGTGATTCGATTCAAGGCCGCGGTAAAGGATCGCGGGGGCAAGGAGATCGCCGGCCTCGCACCCACCTGGTTGTTCTCTCCCGGTAAAGGCGAGATCGACGCCGATGGTGCGTTCGTCGCCTACGAGCCAGGGACTTATCAAGTCACCGCGTCTTTCGGCGCGCGCAGCGCCGACGCCGTCCTCACGGTCGCACCGCGCGACGTGCAGCGTGTCCCGAAGGTGCTCGGTCGCGTGCCCCGCTCCGCGTTCTTCACGAGTGAGGTATGGATCCACCCTAACGGGAAAGTGGCCTATCTGGGCACGGTGCTGGGAGGCGACCGTGTCTACGCCATCGACATCAGCGATCCGGCCGCGCCGAGGATCGTCGATTCGATCGTCGTCAACGCGCGCACCGTGAACGACGTGATGACGACGCCCGACGGCAACTACATGGTCATCACGCGCGAAGGCGCCGCCGATCGCAAGAACGGCATCGTTATCGCCGACACGCACGATCCGCTACATCCCAAGGCGCTCTCTGAATTCACGGATGGCGTGACATCTGGCGTGCACTCGGCGTTCATTCACAAACAGGACAAGTACGGCACGCAGGTCTACCTAACGAATGACGGGACGG
>QHUV01000304.1 GCA_003222065.1 Gemmatimonadota bacterium
GATAGGGGCGGCGAGGCGAAGGGCGATGGCGATCGAATCAGAGGGACGCGCGTCGATCTGCACGACGTTGTCGCCGCGATTTATGTGCAGCTCGGCGTAGTAGGTGTTCTTCTCGACGCGCGTGATTTGAACCCGACGCAGCGATCCGCCCAAGCCGAGGATGAGGTTCTTGCAAAGATCGTGGGTGAGCGGCCGCACCCGCTTGATGCTATGGATCTGCATGACGATGGACTCGGCCTCGGGCTGGCCGATCCAGATCGGCAGCAAGCGCGTTCCGCCCTTTTCCTGAAGGACCAAAACGTACGACTGGGTCGTACTGTCGAGACCGAGTCTAGCGACGACGACTTCGACCACGTGGCGTTGGGCTTGAGAGTCCGGATGCTTTCTGGAAGGTATCGCGGGGACGGCTCGGCCGCCGCTATCATTTCACCGCGCGCTTGAGCGCCGTGGCCCGATCGGTCCGCTCCCAAGTAAAGGTCGTTCCGGCTTTGCGCCCATTGCCGAGTCGCTCCGGCGTGCGCCCGAAATGGCCATAGGCCGACGTCGCCGAATAAATCGGCTTTCGCAGATCAAGGGCTTCGATGATTCCGCGCGGCGTGAGGTCAAAGACTTCCGCGACCGCGGCCATGATCTTCGATTCGGGAATCACCGACGTGCCAAAGCTGTCGACCATCACTGAGACTGGCTGGGCGACGCCGATCGCATATGCGAGCTGTACCTCGCAGCGCCGTGCGAGTCCCGCCGCGACGATGTTCTTCGCGACCCACCGCGCCGCGTAGCATGCAGAGCGATCAACCTTGCTCGGATCTTTGCCACTAAATGCGCCGCCGCCGTGCCGGCCCATGCCCCCGTAAGTGTCGACGATGATCTTGCGGCCGGTGAGCCCCGCGTCGCCTTGCGGCCCGCCGATGACGAAGCGGCCGGTCGGATTGACGTGGTATTTGATCTTGTGCGAGCGGAGATGCTCGGGGATGCACGGCTCGACGATGTCCTCGATGATCGAGCGCTTGATGGTGCGGTGTGAGACGTCCGGCGAGTGCTGGGTCGAGACGACGACGGTGTCGACAGCCACGGGACGGCGGTCCTCGTAGACCACCGTGACTTGCGCCTTGCCGTCTGGGCGGAGCCACTCGAGATCGCCCGACTTGCGCCGATCGGCGAGCGCCTTGGTGATGCGATGGGCGAGCATGATCGGCATCGGCATCAGCTCTGGCGTCTCGTCACTCGCGTAGCCGAACATCATTCCTTGATCGCCAGCGCCACCCGTATCGACGCCCATCGCGATGTCTGGCGATTGACGATCGATCGTGCTCATCACCGCGCACGTCTGATTGTCGAAGCCGTAGCTCGCGTCGGTGTAGCCGATGCGCTTGATGGTCGCGCGAACGATGTCGGGAACGTGTACGTACGTGGATGTCGTGATTTCGCCGGCGACGCACGCCAGACCGGTCGTGACGAGCGTTTCGCAGGCGACGCGTGCTGTCGGATCGTCAGCGAGAATCGCGTCGAGCACGGCGTCGGAGATGGCATCCGCAACTTTGTCGGGATGTCCTTCGGTGACGGATTCGGATGTGAAGAGATGGCGGTCAAACAAGGTGGTCGTCGGTGATTGGTCAGACGGTCGAACCTTCCTCGAGAAGTCCGAGCTCGGGAAGCGCGGTGCGGAGGCGGCCATGCAGCTCGCGGCGCGCCCGTTCGGCGGTCGGAGACGCGAGCGCGGCCGCGGCGGCCTCCTCGGCCATGCTCACGGAAATGCCACGGACGATGCGCTTCACGAGCGATACCGATCGCGGCGAGACGCTGAGCTGCCTAACGCCTAGTCCGATCAGGGCGAATGCCATGAGGGGCTGCGACGCCATTTCGCCGCAGACCGCCACTTCCAGCCCGGCGTCCTCCCCCACCTGAACGGTGCGTTGAATGAGCTTCAACACCGCCGGATGCAATGGCGTGAACCGTGACGACAAATTCGCGTTGCCGCGGTCAACGGCGAGCGTGTACTGCACGAGATCGTTCGTGCCGATGCTGAAGAACTGCACGTCGCCGTCGCGGGTGAACGTGTCGGCGCACACGGCGGCGGCGGGCGTCTCGATCATCACGCCTAACGGGACATCACCTCGCACCGAGACGCCGCGGCGCTCGAGTTGGCGAGCCGCGTCGTCGAGAAGGACACGCGCGGCACGAACTTCGTCGAGCGTGACGACGAGCGGCAGCATGATGCGTACGTCGCCGTGCTCCGCGGCGCGGAGGAGAGCACGCAGTTGAGTCCGAAAGAGATCCGGCTGATCCAAACACATGCGGATTGCGCGCCATCCCAAGAACGGATTCGGCTCGCTGGGAAAACCGCCGATCGGCAGCTTGTCGCCGCCGATGTCGAACGTGCGAATGACGACCGGTTTGCCTTCGAAGGCCTCGACCACCCGCCTGTAGGCGCGATACTGCTCGTCCTCGTCAGGCATCGTCGCGCGCCCGAGCACCAGGAACTCCGTCCGCATCAAGCCAACACCATCCGCGCCGCTGGATGCGGCGAGGTCTGCCTCTTCGGGCAGATCGACGTTGGCGCGAAGGGTGACGCGGACGCCGTCTGTCGTAATCGATTCGAGCGACGCGAGGCGACGCAGCTCCTCTTCGGCAATCGCCTCCTGGCGGGCGCGCTCGCGATACGACTCGAGGTCCGCGTGCGAGGGCTCGATGGCGAGGACGCCCGTGGAGCCGTCGAGGATCGCTCGCTCACCGCCCCGCAGCTCGATCGTCGCCGTCCGCAGGCCTACGATGGCTGGAAGATTGAGCGAACGCGCGAGGATCGCGACGTGCGACGTCCGCGTCCCGGCGTCCGTAGCGATGGCGACGATCGACTTCCGGTCCAGCTGCACCGTTAGGCTCGGCGTCAGGTCGTGCGTGACGAGAATCGCGCTCGAGCCCGCCGGAACGTCAACTGGATCGTGATCGGGAAGTCCGAGCAGGAAGCTCAACACCCGAATGTGCACGTCGGTGAGATCGCCAACGCGCTCACGCACCATCGGGCTCGCCGCGCGCGCGAAGCGCTGGCGCGATTCGATCATCTGAATATCGAACGCCTTCTCCGCGGCGATGTTCTGATGAATGAGCTCCTCGACACCGCGCGTGAGATCGGGATCCTCGAGAATGGAGAGCTGCACCTCGAAGATCGCCGCCTCTTCTGGGCCGGCGCCCGCCTCGACGCGTGCGCGAATCTGGCGCAGGCGGTCTTTGGCGCGATCGATCGCAAGGCGGAAGCGTTGCAGTTCGGCCGGAATCGCGTCGTCCGGGATGATTCGATGCGGGACGTCCGGAATCTCCCAACGCAGGAGCTGCACCGTTCCCACGGCGATTCCTGGAGAGGCTCCGATACCGACCAGCTTTCGCTTCACGCCTTGATCTCCCCTGTTCAGCTTTCGCCGAACTTGCTCCCGATGAGCTGTTCCAGCGCGTCCAGCGCTTCTTTCGCGTCCGGTCCCTCGGCCTTGAGTTGCAACGTGGAACCGCACTCCGCGGCGAGCATCATCACACCCATGATACTCTTTCCGTTGACCTCGAGCTCCTCCCGGGTCACGGTGATGTCGCTCGCGTACTTGGCCGCCATCTTCACAATCTCGGCTGCTGGCCTCGCATGCAATCCCGCTTTGTTGACTATTAGCCAGTGGAATCGCCACGCCGGTCGCCAGCGCGGCGATGCGGCCTATCTGCTGCGGACCGCTTCGCAGCACCGGATGGCCGAGCGCCGTGGCGACGCGCAGACCATTCCTCCAGCCGGTGCGCAATCCCCACAGCCGGAGTGCGAAGTGACCGAGGTTGTACGACGCGAGGAACGTTGCCAGTACGGCAAACGGGCCCGTGCCAAGACCAAAGACGGCGAGCGCGAGCAGGCTGCAGAAGGGCAACCATCCCGCCCACACGAGTCGATCGCCCACGCTGCCGAGCGGACCGCAGAGTGCCGTACGAAAACGCTCAATTCGTTCCGGCGGCTCGCCATCGAGCTCGGCGCGCGCGAGCGCACCGACGGCGACAGCGGCGAGGTACGGGTGAGCGTTGAAGTACTTGCTTTCGCGCGCCAGCGCCTGCTTGAAGTGCGCGCTGTGAATCCCTTCGGGAAGCAGACGCAGCGCCGGCTCGAGACAGAAGCCGATGCCGTTGCCGAGCAGGATCTCATAGTTCCAGGATCCCTGCACCGCCAACATGCGCAGGAACATTGCTGCCTGAATGCGTACCGGCAGCCCGGTGCGTCGCTCGACGTGTGGCACTGGGGCGACCGCCGACGCGCTCACAAAACGACCCTGATGACGAGGAGACCGATGGCGAGCCCACCGAGAAAGAACCAACGCGCTCCGCTCACCCCGTGGAAGATTTTCCAAGGAGCGCCGCTCGGCGCTGCGCCGCCCAGTAAGCGTTGCGCTCACGCAGCTTGACCATCGTCCAACTACCGACCCAGGCGGTCGCCAGCGAGGCGATCATCGCCATCTCCATGGCGCCCGCGGGATGGCTCGGATGCGTGGCGAATATTGCTCCCCCGACAACGGCCGCCGATCCCCACTCCGGATAACGCGAAGCGCCGAACGGAAGGGTGTCCAGCGCTATCAGCTCGAGTGCCGCGCCGACGAGCAGCCCGGTCGCGGAATCGCCGATGAGCCATCCGGCAATTGTCGCCGCGACCAGCGGCCGCGAGATCATCGCCTGCGGAAAGCTCACGACGTCGAGACCGAGCAGGCCGCCGAGAAGCGCGATCGGAAGCAGATCGATCCACATCAGCCGGCAACTCCCGCAAGCAGGTCGTCGAGCGGAATCGGTCGCGCTCCCGGCACGTCCTGCGCGGAGATCGATACACCCTGCGTTGCGATATCGCGCAAGGCGGCTTCCTCGTCGTTGTTCAAGAACACGTAGCGAAGACGCTGGGTGCGTCCCGCGCGATGATGAATGCCGCCGAGATTGACGTTCGGAATGCCGCCATCATCGACGAGTCGGCGCATCGTTTCGATGTCACCCGTCAGCAGGATGCCATTCCGCGAGTCGTCACGATAGCGGGGCAGCGCGGCAATCGCGTCACCGACGTTCAGGAAGTACACATCCATCTCCGGAGGAACTCCCATCCGATACAGCTCCTGCTCCCACTCGCTTGCCGCGACAGCGTCATCGACGAGAACAATGAACTGAATGTTCAGCGGCTGTCCCCAGCCGACCACGACCTGGCCGTGAATCAGCCGATCATCGATCCGATGTAAGACCAGCGTCACGCCTGCTTCACTCCTCCGGCGGAACCGACGACCGTGATCGCCGAGCGACCGCGTTCCGCGGACCGTCGCGCCGCATCGATCACGGGCATCTGATCCGCAAACACAAAATCCAGGAGGGTCGGAAGATTGACACCGGCAATAAGCAGGGCGTCGTCGACGCCGCGCAAAATTCGCCGCGCCGCCATCGTGCAGCTGCCTGCTTGAAGATCGGTGAAAATCACCTTGACGCCGCTCTCCCGCATGCGTTCGCGGATGAGCGCTTCGATGTCCTCGGCGCAAAGGCCCGGAACGGCGACGGGAATCAGCTGTCCGCCGCGGCCGGTGATTAAATCGACGGCTGATACGAGGCCGTTCGCGAAGTCGCCGTGACCGGCGACGATCGCCCGCGGCGTTGGTTTGTCGTTCTCGGCCGGTCCTTGGCCGTCACTCATAGTCCTCCTGCAAGTAGCGCCTGACCTCCGATGCGGCGCGCATCGTCTTCATCAAACGCTCGTTGAAGCGCTCCGCCGGATCGATTCCGCTGTACTTGAGCAAAT
>QHUV01000305.1 GCA_003222065.1 Gemmatimonadota bacterium
CGGAAGGCGCGCCCTCCGTCCGGCTCGATCGGTACTTGGCGTTCTGGCGGCGCGGGGACGGGGGGAGCTGGCGGATCGTCGCGTACGCCGAGGTCGGGGGCGCGCCACCCGCCGGAAGTGCGCCGGCGCTCACGCCCGAACTCCCGCCGACGCTCGCCCTGCCGCGTGGCCGACGCTCCGACGCGCTGCGCCAGGTGCGCGCCGCCGACAGCGCCTTTGCTCTCGCTGCCGACCTGCAAGGCACGGGCGTCGCGTTCGCATCCTTTATTGCGCCGCAAGGCGTGGTATTCTCGGGTTCGGAGATCGTGATCGGCACCGATGCCGTCCGCGCGCTCTACAATGAGCAGCAGCGCGCCGGTGGTACACTCAACTGGCGCCCGGTCTACGCCGACGCCGCGGAGTCCGGCGATCTCGGCCTGACGATCGGCGAGTCGGTCTTCACTGGTCGCGGTGCCAACGGATCCGTCGTCCAACGGTTCGGCAAGTACCTAACGATTTGGAAGAAACAGCCTGGCGGCGAATGGCGTTTCGTCGTCGACGGCGGCAATGCGAGTCCGACGCCAAATCGTTGAGCGTTGAGCGTTGAGCGTTGAGCGCTGGGCGTAGAGCGTAGAGCGTAGAGCGTAGAGCGTAGAGCGTAGAGCGTGGAGCGTGGAGCGCTACGGGGATATCGAGTTCCGCAGGGACGTCAACATTCGGCTCACGTGATCGGTCGTCTCGAGCAGGCTCTCGAGCTGTGCTCTACGCTCTACGCCCGGCGCTCTACGCTCTACGCGAATGGTCCACTACCAGTCCCCACGACGCTCTCCCCTCAGGTACGCCCGCGCGAGCGTCGTCGTAATGCCGCCATACGTGACCACGTACGCGCCCCACTTGAACACTTGGGCGAGCAGCGGGTCAGTCGTGTGGAACGCCAACGCGAACACGACGAGCCCCGTTACGCACCAGAGCACGCACATCAGTCCCGTGCGAAACAGGTCACGGCCTGTGTCCCGTTCGGCGCGGCGATGCTCTTCCGCGCGCTTTGCCTGCATCTCCTCGTAGTACTTCTTCGGGATCGGCATCGTTAGGTGCTCAGCGCGCGCGAAGCGTGAAATCGACGCGGCGGGCCTCGCCGGGCCGGACGTGTACCTGCAAGCCGGCGACGCTCGCGCGGCCCCGGCGCACGCGAATCGTAATCGGCGTCTCGGCTGGGAGACCGCACAACGCAAAGCGACCCGTTTCGCTGGTCATCGTCTCATCCGTGATTGGTCGTACCCGAACGACGTCGGTCCCGGCTCGCAATATTTCATTCCACTCCGCCCGGATGGTCACGCCGCGTGCCGCCGCCCCGCCAGTTTCGCGAGCGACGCCAAAAACGACCGCGAGCGTGTCGCTGGTCATCGGCGCCGCGCACAGCTGGCCCGAGAACGTCCGAAGGCTCGGCAATCCAAAATCCATGAGCTTCTCTTCTCCTCCACTGAGCGTCAGCTCGCGCGACGGCGAGTCGAGCAACAAGCTGTCGAGTCGCGGCGAGAGGATGCTCGCCGCGTATTTTCCCGGCGGCACCGCATCGATCGAATAGGACCCATCGGGCGCGGTGACCGCGGCGAAGCTCGTTCCGGACAGGAAGACTCGAACGCCGGCCATCGGCGCGCCTCGCAGACTGTCGAGCACCGTGCCGCGCAGTGAGGCCTTACCGGCTCGTCTGGTGCCGGCGGGCATCACCTCGAGCACCTCCGCGCCTTGCTCGCGAATGCGCATGATCTGAACCTGAGTCTTCCCTGGCGCATATGGCTCGCCCAGGACGCGTCGCCGTTCGAGGAGCGGCGTACGAATGTACCACCGCCACACGATCCACCGCCCGTCGGGGAGCGGCCGGAACTCGACCAGTCCTCCGACATGCCGTTGCGTCGCGTCGAATGGGAGATTCACGTACCCGTAGTCCATATAACGGAGCTCCGCCGTCGCCCGATCGAGCCAGAGCACGCCGCGGATTTCGACATGGCGGCCGTCACTCGTTAGGTCAGTCGGCTCGAAGGCGAGGCCGATCAAATCGTCCTGCCGTCCGCGCTCCGGCGCTTGCAGTCGGAAGCAGTGAGCATCCAAAAACCGATCCGAGAGCAGGATGTCGGCGTCGGGGGCGAAGAACGTGCTGCCCGTGTCGATGTTGCCGGCCACGTACCCGTCGCGGGCGAGGACTTCCGGGTCCGCGCTGACGAATGGCGTGATCACCTCGCCCTCGAGCTCGACCTGCTCGTCATGAAGTGACGCCAGCGCTAGTGGCTCGAGATCCCGCGAGAATTTGCGCAGCCGCACGCCGAATCGATGTGAATCCCGGCGCGCGCGCGCGGCCGCCTGCGCAAGTTGGGTCAGGCTTGTCGAGCTCA
>QHUV01000306.1 GCA_003222065.1 Gemmatimonadota bacterium
GAGACCGCCTCGTCGCTTGCTTGCGTACTCGACATCGAGCTCGACGACGATGATCGCGTCGCGCTCGACGCCCGGTTCTCCGGACGGTTGCTTCGCGTGCCGCGCGCCGAGCGACGCCCGAGCGAAGACGCGAGCGGCGAAGTGGTCATCGTGATGGGGATGCCTGGCGCGGGAAAGACGGCAGTAGCGCGTGAGCTGGAAGCGGACGGCTACGAGCGGCTCAACCGCGACGCCCTGGGTGGCTCGCTCGCCGGTCTCACTCCACGTCTCGACGAGCTGCTCGCGGCTGGATGCCACCGCGTCGTCCTCGACAACACATACCCGACGCGCACATCGCGGAACGAGGTCGTCGAGACCGCGTGGCAGCGGGGCGTGCCGGTGCGCTGCATCTGGCTCACGACGGACGTGGCGAACGCGCAGATCAACAGCATTCGCCGCATGCTGGACGCGCACGGTCGTCTTCCGACGCCTAACGAGATCCGCCAACGCGGGAAGAAGGATACGCGTTATCTCTCGCCCGACGCGCAGTTCCGCTACGAGCGGACGCTCGAGCCGCCGACGCTCGACGAGGGATTCACGTCGGTCGACGTGCGCGCGTTCGTTCGCGAGCCTGACCCCGGCGAAGCACGCGCACTGATTCTGGACTTCGACGACCTGGTCGGAGGCGCTACGCCGGCGCTACGCCCGGACGACGTCGCCATCGAGCAGACGCGCCGCGACGCGCTAGCGCGGCATCGCGAGGACGGCTGGCTGCTCTTCGTCCACGCGTGGCGACCGCAAGTAGAGCGCAATCAGACGACGCTCGAGGACGTCGACGCATGCTTCGCCCGCATGCGCGACCTCCTCGGCGCCGACGTCGAGATCGCGTGCTGCCCCCACGACGCCGGCCCGCCGGTTTGCTGGTGCCGCAAACCGATCCCCGGCTCATTTCTGGAGTTTGCGGTGCGTCGTGGTGCGTCACTCGCGCGCTCGACGGTGGTTGGTGCGTCGGCCGCGGACCGAACGATGGCCGAGCGCATCGGTGCGCGCTTCGAGCCGTCAGGATCGTTCTTTGGCTGATCGACGAGCCTAACGCTTGCCACTGACGCCGCGAAGCGAATGGCGTCGATTCGGCTCCCTCTGTAAGGTCGCCCGATATTCCACGATCGCCTCCGCGGGCCGATGGAGCTCCACGAGCATGTCGCCGAGCAGCTCGCGCGCCGGCGCCAGCGGGCCTGGGGTCACCGCATTTTTCTCGGTCGCGTCCTCGCGAGTCGCCGCCTCGCGCATGTGCGTGAGAGCGTCCGTCTCCCGATGCTCGGCGAGATCGAGCCAGGCTTGGCCGGCGAGCTGCTGGATGGCCACCTGCTCTGCCCAATACGGTTCGCCTTTGCCAATCAGCCTTTGCCGGATCGACGCCAGCGAATCGATGGCGATTCGCGCTCCCGCGACATCGTTCGTATGAGAGGCGCCTAACGATCGAGCGAAGTACGTCATTGCCTCCGTGTACGGGTAATTACTCGCCTGCGGCGCGAGCGCGACGGCTTCCGTCCATGCACCGCGCTCCAGCACCCACCGGGCCGGGATTGCCGCGAGAGCGAACACGCCCGCGGCGCCGGGCGCGGCACCGGTGATCGCATTCTGGTCGAAGCGCGCCGCGAGCGCCGGCAGTGTGTCGAGAAGCGCCGCTGCCTCGGCCTCCTTGCCCATCTGCAGATAGGCGTACATGGCGTAGTCGGCGGCGTGCAAGGCTTCGGCGATGGAGCCGGTGTTGAGCGCGACCTGCATCGACCGATGATTCGCGTCGACCGATTCCTGCCACATGCCGACGCGCGTGAACGTGTGCGAGGGCATGTGCAGGGCGTGCGCGGCGGACGGCGCGATGCTCGCGTAGCGTTGCGCGGCCGCGCGCGCGCGCCCGGCGAGTGATGGAGAGTCGTAGGTGTGGATGATGTAATGTGCGAGGCCGGGATGATTCGGCTGCTTTTCCCAGAGCGGCTCGAGAATGCTGGCGGCCTTGAGCTGATTCGCGTACGTCTTGTCAGTGGGCGGCGCGGCCGCGGTGAGTGAGATCGCGTAGAAGATTTTGGCTTCGGTGTCCGCCGGCTGCTGAATTACGAGCTCATTCATCGCGCGCTCATATGCGACGACGCGCGTCCGCTGGTCCTTGTGCTCGAAGTCATCGTACAACTGACTCACGGCGCGGATGTAGCCGCGCTCACGCTCGGACGCGCCCGCGGCGAGTCGCACCGCGGCGTCGGCGGCCTGCTTGCCTTGCCGCATCAGCGCCACCGGCCGGTTTCCGGCCGCCATCGGGTTGGTCCAGCGACTGAGCGCGATCCCCCAATACGCCATTGCGCACGTGGAATCGATGGCGAGTGCTCCGTTGAACGCTTGGATCGACGCGCCGAACTCGAAGGAGTGCAGTAAGGCAACGGCGCGATCGAACTGCTGCGTGGTGAGCGGGCTGCACGATGTCCTGAAATGAACCGTGCCTAACTTCTCGCTTTCGAGAGCGTGGTCCTGTGAATACGCGGTGAAGGCGCGGAGAGTGAGAAGCATCGCAGCGGTGACAGATACGCGTAGCATGGCTGGCTCCTTTTTGTTACGTCACAAGCCGGGCAGCTTTGTGATCCGACTCTCACGATTCAGGTGGACGAAGGCTTCGGCAGCTGACACACCGACCTCACGTCCGCGCCAATGCGCCATGACCTCGTGATGCTCGCGCCAGATGCCCTGTCCATCCTGGCTGACGTGCGCGAAGAGGGCGGACTTCTTCTGTTCGACGACCGATGAGATGTCCACGTAGGTATTGGGCAGAAACCCTTCCGTCTGACTGCCGCTGTTGACCTCGAAGAAGTACAGCGCCGGCGACGTGCGCAGCCCCATCCACGAACGGATGGTGAGCATACTCGCAACCTGGTGATCCATGTGCGTGTCCACCGGCCAATGCGCGAATATGACATCGGGACTCCGCGCGGCGAGGAGCTTCGTCATGGTCTCCACCTGCGCGTGGGTCACTTCGGTCGCGCCGTCGATCTGGCCAAAGAATACCGGCCTCGCGCCCATGATCTTGCAAGCAGCGTTGCACTCCGCGGAGCGAATCCGCGCCGCTTCGTCGAGCGATTTGCCGGGGATGCCACGCTCGCCGCGCGTGAGATAGACGACCGTGACCGCATGTCCGAGCGCCGCATAACGAGCCAATGTTCCACCGCATCCGGACTCGGGATCGTCCGGATGGCCGCCGACACACACTACATTCACGGCGGACTCGGCTCGCGCTGACGCCGGCACTAGCACGTGCCGGGTTGCCACAGCCGGGCCAACGGCAGCCAATGAGTGTTTTACGAAGCTCCGTCGCGTGAGGTCTCCGTCTTTCATCGAACCTTACCGATACCGATATGAGTCCCGAGATCCTGCGCACCATGTGCGTGATGTCCGGGTACGGCGGAACGTGGGGCATCGCCGGCGGTTGGGCGATCGATCTCTTCTTGGATCGCCAGACGCGGCCCCATGACGATCTGGACGTCGCTGTCTTGCGGCACGACCAGGAGAATCTGCGAGCGCACTTGGGCGCTGCTCGCGTCGCGAAAGTCGGAGCACATGGTCTCAGCGAATGGACATCGAGCGAGAGGCTCG
>QHUV01000307.1 GCA_003222065.1 Gemmatimonadota bacterium
CGCGTCCGCCTGGCCGCGAAGGTATGCTGCCCAATGATCCATTCGGGCATTGGCAAGCTCGGGTTGCTGCCGCGGCCCATGTAACCGCGCCGCGCGAACGTTCGATGAACAATCAAGCAGCGCCACATTCACTGTTCGAGGCGCTGCTCGTGCTGCAGCGTCGAAAACGAAACTGGGCCGAGTTTGCGCATCCAGAACGGCCAAGCGGATGTCCTTCGGAAGAGCGCCGAGTCGGGCAAGCCACGCAGCCGTAGCTGCGGCCTGCCATTGCTCGGCACTGCCGTAATCGCGCTCCATGGCTTCAGCACTCGGCACACCGATTGAATCGAAGAAGAAACAACGCACACCAGAAACAGCGCGAGCGTCAAGGGCTCGTACGCTGGCAGTCTTCCCCGCGCCAGAAGCGCCAGTTACTAGAAGTATCCTTGACACAGACACGATTGTATCGATTGGGCCAACCTGTGGTAGCCTAACGCCCGAGTTCAGCTGCGGGCGCCATCTTCTCAGCGCCCGTCCGCTGCAACGCCATGTTAGGGCACAGGCGGTACGGAAGTCGGCACCTCGACACCAGAGCGATGACTCACGCTTGCGAAGCGGCCTACGAATCGAACACAAAATGGCAACAGCGCGCCCGCTCCAAACCACAGCGCACTCACCCCGAGAAACAGGGCGCGTGCGCGCCGACTGTTGATAACAGGAATGGGGCCCGCACTCGCCGCCAGTAGCCCACAAGTGGCAACGGCGAAGCTTACTTTGGCCTTCCAGCCGACAGCGAGATGGTGCGCGAACGCCAACGCGGCGAGTGCCGTCATGGCGACCGCGACGACGTCCCCGCGATCTCGTGCCGCCGCGCTCACCCCCATCATGCGAAGGACGTTGGCCAAGATAACGGAGGGCAATAGCGTGAGCCAAACGAGCAATCCGAAGCCCCAGGTCAGTACTGACGTTGAGGGCGCGCGTGCGGCGCGGGTGAGTTCCACGAACGACCATCCAAGGAGCGCTCCGCTCGGCGCGGCAAAGAGAACTCCGTGCGCCAACCGCTCCCAGATGGGAACGATTGCGAGGGCGTGAATGGCGCCGAACGCGGGAACTCCCAATACACCGAGCAGGCCGCCAGCGATAATGCCTGCCACGCGAGTCGGCTGCGGCGCGGGTGCGATGGCGCTGCTGATGAGACTCCTCGCCAGAGTGAGGTTCGACGGCTGACTATGCGGCAGCTAGGAATGACGTCGACTCGTGTTGTGCCCTAACGCCTAGAGCTAAGCTCGAAGCGAATTGCAACCATCGCGAGCGAAGCGAGCATCCTTAGATCGCTTGTCAGCTTCAGCGAGTGTTAGGCGTCACTTCGCGATTCAAGGTCGAGCAACTAGCTCGACGGACCATCGGAAACACTTCTGCAGGTTCAAGCAAGTCATGGCGTCTTTCTAAATATTCTCGACATCGTCTCCGCATCCAGGACACTCATGTCAACGAGCTTCAACGACTTGACCATCCTCAGCGTCGTAGTTTTGTATCTTTGGAAATGCGAGGTTTGCAGATGCGACTCGTAGGCCTCGCGGTTGGCATAGATTTCAAGAATCCTCACCCGAGTCGGATGCTCTTTCTGATACATCGGGAAGATCGCAATGACGCCAGGCTCCAGTCGGACTGACGACGCAGCTTCCTCTTTCAGGATCGCCTTATACTTGTCGAGATAGCTAGACACTATTTCGATCTCCGAGACACGCACCATGATTTCGGTCTGCTGGCCGGCTACCGACGTAGGGTCGAACAGGAGCATTGCCATAGCGAATATTGGCACGAGTGCTCGGAACAGGTAGGGCATCGTTTTCCCCATTTGCGTCGATGCTCGGTGACGCCTAACGCTAATTAGATAGCGACATTCACAAACAACAGAGTTATTAAACGCGCGGTCCTCGCAGCATAAGATGCAGATAGCCGACAGCTAACTTTTCGCTGTGCCTACGGTTGCGCCAGTCGCCATCGCGACCCTTGCAACATAAAACCAGGACCTTACAACCTAAGCCGCGCGGAACGCCGCTGGCGGCCGAGCAACGCTGTATAGAGGCCCACGCGCCGACTCGCCGGGGTCTTATAGCTGGTCAGCGGGACCCGTAACGCCGAGACCACCGCGGTTGAGGACGTGCGTGTAGATCATCGTTGTGCGGACATCCGAGTGACCGAGCAACTCCTGAATCGTGCGAATGTCCGCACCAGACTCGAGCAAGTGCGTCGCGAAGGAGTGACGAAGAGAATGACACGTCACGCGCTTCGTGAGACCCGCACCGCGCGCGGCGCGGGTGATGGCGCGATGTACGACGGTCACATGAACATGGTGACGCCGGCGGACACCAGCGCTATCGACGAGCGTCCGACTCGCCGGAAAGACATACGACCACGGCCAACTGCTACTCGCGGGGATACTTTCGCTCCAGTGCGGGCGAAAGCCCCGTGCACCGAATTCCCAGCTTGAGGTCGCGAAAATGGAGCCCTTGTCGCTCATCTAGATGGCGACGGAGCGCCGGGGCGGCGCTGACAGCCAGCGGTGCTCGGCGATCCTTGTCGCCTTTCCCCGCGCGCACAACAATCTCGCGCCGATCGAGATCGATGTCTCTAACGCGCAGCGTTAGGCACTCGCGCACCCGCAATCCGCTTCCATACATGACGAGAACCGCGAGACGGGGCACGCCGTCGAGATGCTCGAGCAGACGACCGATCTCGCGCTGCGAGAGGACGGTCGGCACGCGGCGCTCGGCACGTGCCGGTGAGATCCCGGGCAAGCGATCGAAGGGCGCCTGCAGCACTCCCACGTACAGGAATGTCAACGCCGCCAGTGCCTGGTTCTGAGTAGAAGCCGCCACGCATTGCTCATTTGCCAGGAAAGACAGGAACTCGCGCACGTACTCGGGCCCGAGCTCACGCGGGTGCCGGCGCTCGAAATGAATCACGAAGCGCCGAATCCAATGGACGTACGCGGCGATGGTCCGTTCGCTGTATCGACGCTCGCGTCCGCGCCGACGCACCTGCTCGAGTAGCCGATAGCGGCGGTCCGGATTCGGAGGACCGACTAGATGCGCGCGCGGGATATGCACAGCCCACGATGTCAGCGTGCAACGCATCTACCGACATCATTTCACCGCCAGCAAAGGCCGCTTCGGCCCACCCTTCCTCGCCGCCAGCGCGGCCGACCAATAACCTCGTGGGCCGTCCCACGTCCTCAATCCATCTTGCTATGCGTCCATATCTCGCCGTTGCCCTCATCCTCGCCGCGGCGCCGCTCGCCGCGCAGCAGCCCTCACTCGGCTACTACCGATATCCCGCCATCTCCGGGAACACGATCGTCTTCACGGCCGAGGGCGACCTCTGGCGCGTCCCGATCAAAGGGGGCGTCGCCCAGCGCCTAACGTCAGCCCAGGGCGAGGAGTCGCACGCCGCCATCTCGCCCGACGGGCAGACGATCGCCTTCTCCGCGTCCTACGAAGGACCGACCGAGGTCTACACGATGCCGGTGGGCGGCGGCGCGCCGACGAGACGCACCTTCGAGGGCGGTGCGGCGATCGTTACCGGCTGGACGCCGGACGGCAAGGTACTCTACGCGACGCGCCACTTCTCGACGCTTCCCAACACGGAGCTCGCGAGCGTCGACCCGCGCAGCAATGCAACCGCGCGCATTCCGCTCGCCCAGGCGAGCGACGGCGCTTATGAGAATGGCACTCTGTACTTCACGCGATTTGCTTTTCAAGGGAGCTACACCAAGCGGTATCGCGGCGGCACGGCGCAGAACATCTGGCGC
>QHUV01000308.1 GCA_003222065.1 Gemmatimonadota bacterium
GCTTCACCGACCCGGTCGGTGAGGTCGATCCCGAACGCTTGAACGTCATGGGCGGCTCGATCTCGATTGGACACCCCTTCGGCGCGACGGGCGGCCGAATCCTAACGACGCTCGTCAACGAGCTTCGCCGCCGCGATGGCGAATTCGGCCTCATGACCGTCTGTGCCGCGGGCGGGATGGGACACGCGATGGTCGTGCAGAGAGGGACTTAGCATGCCGGCTCTCACGGTTACGCGCGATGCCGGCGTTGCGATGCTCTCGCTCGATGTACAGGGCGCCCCGGTTAACACCTTGAGCCTCGGCCTCGCCGAAGAGATGCGCACGGTCTTCGATGACATCGAGCGCGACTCGTCGATCACGGCGGCGATTTTGATCTCGGGCAAGAGCGACAATTTCATCGCCGGCGCCGACATCGAGCAGTTTCTGGAATTCAAGGCCGCGGAAGAGGCGGAGCAGGCGAGCTACACCGGCCAGAAAATGCTATCGCGGCTGGAGCGGCTCCGGGTGCCGGTTGTTGCCGCGATTCACGGCGCCTGTCTCGGTGGTGGTCTCGAGACGACCCTCGCTTGCGCATGGCGCATTGCCACCGAGCATCCGAAGACCGTGCTTGGCCTTCCCGAGGTGCAGCTTGGACTCATTCCGGGTACCGGTGGCACCCAGCGACTGCCGCGGCTCATCGGTCTGCCGGCTGCGCTCGACATGATCCTACGCGGCCGCAACGTCCGGCCGCGTAAGGCGATGAAGATGGGCCTCGTCGATGAGGTCGTGCATCCGGCGATTCTTCGCGACGTCGCTCTGCAACGCGCGCGCGAGCTGGGCGCGGGAACGCGGCAGCGCTCCAAAGGGCGCCTCGAGCGCGGCGCCGAGGGCCTACTCGTCGAACGCAATCGCGTTGGCCGTGCCCTCGTGCTCAAGAGAGCACGGCAGAGCGTGATGCAACAGACACATGGACAATATCCGGCTCCGCTCGCCGCGCTCGACGTGATACGCACTGGCTATGAAGAGAGTATCGACGCCGGCTTCCGCGAGGAGTCGCGACGGTTCGGCCAGCTCGCGATGACGGAAGTTTCGCGTCAACTCATCTTTCTCTTCTTCGCCACCAACTCGCTCAAGAAAGATCCGGGCGTCACCGCGCCCGCGCCGGCGCCACACCCCGTCGAGAAGCTCGGCGTTTTGGGCGCCGGCTTCATGGGTGCCGGGATCACGTCGGTGGCCGTGCAGCAAGGGACGCTCGTTCGGCTGAAGGACACGGATCCGGCGCGCGTCGGCAAGGGACTGGCCGCCGTCCGCGAGGTCGTCAAAGAACGCTATACCAAGAAGCAGATCACGCGGCAACAGCTCGACGACATGATGGCGCTGACCGGCCCGACGACCGAATACACCGGGTTCGGCAACGTCGATCTCGTGATCGAGGCGGTGTTCGAGGACATCGATCTCAAGCATCGCGTCCTGCGCGAGGTCGAGCCGCTCCTGCCTAACGACGCAATCTACGCGTCGAACACGAGCACGATTCCGATCACGCGCATCGCCGAAGCGTCGACGCGTCCCGAGCAAGTGCTCGGCATGCATTTCTTCTCGCCCGTGCACAAGATGCCGCTGCTCGAGGTCATCGCGACCTCACGCACCACCAAGGAGGCGACGGCAACGGCCGTTGCGTACGGCAAGCAGTTGGGAAAGACCGTCATCGTCGTCAACGACGGGCCCGGCTTCTACACCACGCGCACCCTGTCCGCGTACATGAACGAGGCGGGGCGATTGCTGGATGAAGGCGCGGCGATCGACGCCATCGACAGAGCGCTCGTCGATTTCGGGTTTCCGGTGGGTCCGATCACCCTTCTCGATGAAGTCGGTATCGACGTCGGCGGCAAAGTCGGGCTCGTCCTGGCCGACGCGCTCGGTCTGCGCATGACGCCCGCGGAGGCGATGCGACGTGTCGTCACCGCCGGTCGGCTCGGCCGCAAGGGACGAAATGGCTTTTACAAGTACGACGCGAGCGGCAAGAAGGGTGACGTCGACGACTCCATCTATCAGATCATCGGCGCCGGCGCGCGCGCAAGCGCGGGTCAACACGTCCGCATTCCCGACGAGGAGATGGTACGCCGCTGCGTGCTCGCCATGGTGAACGAAGCCGCGCGCTGTCTGCAGGAGGGAATTCTTCGCAATGTACGCGATGGCGACGTCGGCGCGGTGTTTGGTGTTGGATTTCCGCCATTCCGCGGCGGGCCCTTCCGATACGTCGATACCGTCGGCGTCGCCACGATCGTGCGCCAGCTGCAGGAGTTGAATGCCAGGCATCCTCCGCGCTTCGAGCCAGCAGAGCTTCTCCTCGAAATGGCGCAGACGGGAAAGACATTCTACCCAACCGAAGGGCGGCCTGTTGCGTAAAGAGTGATGAGGTCGAGCGGCGGAGGAGCGCTTCCGCCCTTGTCTGTCCGCGGGCCGGGAAAGATTATGGATCAGCTGTGACCCGTTCTTTCACGCCAAGGTCTGTCCCTCATGGATCGTAGCACGGACGCGCAGATCGTCGAGCGCGTGCTCCGGGGCGACGCCGAGCTCTATGCCGAGTTGGTAGAGCGTTACCGCGATCGGTACGCTCGCTATGCGCTGCACATGCTCGGCAATCGCGAGGACGCGGAGGAAGCGCTGCAGGATGCCTTCACCCGCGCCTATCGATCGCTAGCGCGTTGCGAAGATCCTGAACGGTTCGGCGCGTGGCTGTTTCGCATTCTGGTAAATCGGTGTCGCACGGTGGGCGCGCGTCGCGGCCGCCGTTCGCGCACTTTCGTCAGTGATGATCTCGCGCTGCACGAGGCGGCGGAGGAGCATCCCGCCGAGCGCAGCGCGTGGCGTGAAGAGATCGATCGCGCGCTCGGCCGATTGCGTCCGGAACAGCGGGAAGCATTCCTGCTCAAGTACGTGGAGGAGCTAGGGTACGACGAGATGTCGCGATTGACGGGCGCCGGTGTGTCGGCGCTGAAGATGCGCGTCATGCGCGCCTGCGATCGATTGCGAGAGCTCCTGAGTGACGTTCGCGACAGTCGCGGGGTGCGTGAGGAGCGTAGGCTCCCTGAGGTGAACGATGCGAGGCATTCCTGAAAGTTGGATCCAACGAGTTGTCGTGGAGTTGCGGCGACCTGTGCGGATGGATGAAGAATTCGATCGCAACGTGATGAACGTCGTGCGCTCGCTGCCGCGCCACCGGTGGGGCACGTGGGCGCGCGTACTGCGACCGCGAACGATCACGGTGCGGCCGGTCCTGTCGAGCATCGCGGCCACATTGATCTTTGCCGTCGCGCTCTCGGCCGGTCATGCGATAGGCACTGCGCGCGCCTTGCGCCCCGCGAGCCAACGGAACGACGTTTCCGCCGATCGCAGCGCCAACGGTCGCTTCACGACGAGACGTCCAGTGCAATTCGTCCTCGTCGCGCCGACCGCCCGAAAAGTGCAAGTCGTGGGTGATTTCAACGACTGGGACGCGTCGCACGAGGAGTATCGTGCCGAGCACCGCGGCGGCGGTGTG
>QHUV01000023.1:0-12496 GCA_003222065.1 Gemmatimonadota bacterium
CGCGAGCGATTGGACCGTGATCGGTAAACTCGAGGGCACCATCCTTCGAATCGGCGTATTCGCGCACGAATTCCGGTACCCACTCGACACCATAGTGCTCGGCGAGGCGGCGCGCGAGTGTGCTCTTGCCTGTCGACTCGGAGCCGATCAGGACGACGCGCTTCACGCCGCCGCGGGTTCGGCGACCGGTCGTGCGCGGTAGCTCCGAAGCCATGAGCGAAGGCCAATCACGGCGAGAGCCAGAAAAACAGTGTAGAGGCCGGCCGTTACCGGGAGTCCCTTGTAGATGTACATCGGAACGTACGCAAGATCGGCAACGATCCAGAGAAGCCAATTCTCGAGGATCTTCCGCGTCATCATCCACTGCGCGACGAGACTGATCGTCGTTAGGCCCGAGTCGAGATACGGCAATGCGACGCCAGGAAGCGTCGACGTATAACGGGCCAGGGCGAGCCAAAACATGACGGCAATCGGCGTCGCGATCAGCCACTCGCGGGCCGAGGCACGGGATACGGTAAGCTGCGTCCGCTGGGCGCCGCCGTACAGCCATTGATACCAGCCGTAGATCGACAGGACGAGATAAACGACCTGCAGGCCCATGTCGGAGTACAGCCCCGTGCGACGAAACACAATGATGTAGAGGCCGACGTTGACGATCGCGGTCGGCCAGCTCCAGATGTTCTCACGGGCGCTGAGATAGACGCTCACCGCGCCGGCGAGTGCGGCGGTCCATTCGAGAGTGCTCACAGCCGAAAGCTACGTCCGTGGCCTACGCGACGCTTTGGCCGTGTGCCGACAGCTCGGCGTCGTCCGGCGTCGAGCCGGCGATCGAGCGTTCGTACGCCGCGAGCACGTGGTGCCGGCTGAGCACTCCAAGCACGCGGCCACCGGGCGCGTCGACCACGGGCACGGCGCTTACGCCCCGCACGCCCATGCGGCGCGTCGCGTCGAGGAGTGTCTCGTTAGGCGTGACAGTTTCGGCCGGGTGGGCGAGATCACTCGCCAGCACGAGCGCCGTCAGGTTGGCGTAATCCTTGGCGATTCGACCGAGGTCAGCGAGGTCGATGATGCCGCACAGTGCGCCGGCGCCGTCGACGACGGGAAAAACGAGTTGATCGTCGTGGCCGAGGTGATCGAGCAGCGCTCCAACATCCTCGTGCTCGCCGACGAGGCGCGCACGATCGTCGTACGCGTCGCGCACGCGAAGGCTCGCGAGCGCCGTCTCGTCCGTGCCATGTTCGATGCGCTCGCCGCGGCGGCGTAACCAGCCGCTGTAGAGTGAGTCCGGCTCGATGCGTCGCGCGACAAGATACGAGATCACCGTGGCGAGCATCAGCGGAAGCACGAGCGCGTAGTCGTTCGTCATCTCGAACACAAGCAGAATGCCGGTGATCGGCGCGCTCGTCGACGCGGCAACCAGCGCACCCATGCCAACGATCGCGTACGCTTCCGGCCGGATCGAAGCGTTAGGCAGCAGTTGGGCGAGCGCGACGCCAAACGCGCCTCCCGTCGCCGCGCCGACGTACAACGACGGCGTGAACAATCCGCCCGAGCCGCCAGTGTTCAACGTGATGGATGTGGCAACGATCGATCCGAGGGCCAATAAGGCCAGCGAATACCATGGCATCCGACCGAACACCTCGAGATGCACGGCGAGATGTCCGTACCCGACGAGCAGGCCGCGCGACATCACGACCAACACGCCGACGAGCGCGCCACCGACCCATGGCACCAGCCAGCGAAGTCGCGTCATGCGCTTGACGAGCGCTTCGACGCCAAAGAAGACGCGAACGAAGAGCGCCGCGACCACGCCCGTAATGACGCCGAGCAGGGGAAAGAAGAGAAAGACCTCACGCGCCAGGCCGTAGCTGTACTCGACCGGAATCGGAAACGCCGGGTGGTTGCCGAACACCGCCCGCGAGACGACGGCGGCAATCACGCTCGCGACGACGACCGGCGGAAAGGCCGTCACCGCAAGGGAGCCGAGAATCTCTTCGAGAGCGAAGAACGCGCCGGCGATGGGCGCGTTGAACGCCGCGGAAATCGCCGCGCCCGCGCCGGCGCCGACGAGGACGCGCATCCGGTCGGAGCTAAAACCGAAGGTGCGTCCGCATAACGAGCCAATCGCGCTGCCGAAGACGACGACCGGCCCTTCGCTACCCGCCGAGCCGCCGGCTCCGATAGTGATCGCGCTCGCCGCGGTCCGGGCCAGCGCCGGTCGCGGGGGGATAATCCCCCGTCGTCGAACGACCGCGAGCTGTACGTCCGGTACGTTCATTCCGTCGTGTCCCCGTCCGACGTACTTCATGAACCACCACGCGGCCGCGAAACCGGTTGCCGTCAGGACGGGACGATACGCCAACACCGCCGCCCGTGGCACCAGCTCGCCAGGCAGCCGATAGAACAGGGCGAACGCGAGATCGATCGACTTATAGAAGACCGCGACGCCGAGCGCGCTCAAGACTCCAATGACGAGAGCGAACGCAATGAGGATGGTGTTCTCACTCAACTCGAGGGCGTTGAACCAATCGACGACGGCACGCCAACTGTCGCGCACGGAGGAGTGCTTCGCCTTCGGCTCCATGGAGTCCAATATAGAGGCTGGGAACTAGGGGTTAGGGCTGGGGACGAGCGAATCGAACCAAGTATTCTGAGCACGAGCACATGCCAGTCGTCATCGTAGATCCATCTTCGCCTGAGGACTCGGTGATCGGACGTGCGGCGGAGATTCTTCGTCGCGGCGGACTGGTCGCGTTTCCGACGGAGACCGTGTATGGACTTGGCGCGAATGCGCTCGACATCGACGCGGTGGAGCGAGTCTATGCGGCAAAGGGCCGGCCGGCGTACAACCCGCTCATTGTTCACGTCGCCGACGAAGGCGCGGCCCGGTCGCTCGTTAGTGAATGGCCGGAGCACGCATCGCGTGTTGCTCGCGCGTTCTGGCCGGGCCCGGTAACGATTGTACTTCGCAAGCGCGATCTCATCCCGGCCGTCGTCACGGCCGGGCTCGACGCTGTGGCGCTGCGCGTTCCGGCGCATCCCATCGCGCTCGCCTTATTGCGAGCTGCCGGCATCCCGCTCGCCGCGCCGAGCGCCAATCGCTCGACGGAGCTCTCACCGACCACGGCTCAGCATGTCGAGCGCTCACTGGGCGCGCGCGTCGACTTGATCCTCGACGGCGGGCCGACGCAGGTGGGGATCGAGTCGACGGTTCTGGATCTGCGCGGTCCGCGGCCGTCGATCTTGCGGCCGGGCATAATCGGCGCGCGTGAGCTCGAGCCTCTCGTCGGTCCGCTCGCCGCGCCAAACGCCACTCGCCACGAGATTCCGCGGCCGTCACCGGGGATGCTGGACCGGCATTACGCTCCGCGGGCGCGGCTCGCGCTGTTCGATGCGTCAGAAGCCGAGCGCATCTTCGCCGAGACGCGCGTGCTCATGGCGCGTGGCGTGCGCGTGGGCATGTTGCTCGTCCACCTCGACGATCCCGGGGGGCTCGAGATCGTCCGCATGCCGTCGGACGCCGTCGGCTACGCGCAGCGACTCTACGCCACCCTTCACAGCTTGGATGAAGCCGGTTGCGACGTGATCTTCGTCGAGCGGGTGCCTAACGGGCCAGAATGGCTCGCCGCGCGGGATCGATTGGAACGCGCAAGTACGCCCAATTAACTCTTCTTGGCTGCCGCGGATGAGGCGGGGCTTTGCGGCCTCTTCGCGCGATTCTGCACGCCGATCGTGTTTTCAGTCGTTAGGCGACTGATCAGCTTGTGCAGCGGATCGATGCCCGCGCGGGAGGGTAATTTCGGTACCGTGAGCACGACGTGCTGCGCGCCGTCGTGAATCAGCTGCTTGGCGAGATAGATCGACACGCCGTCCTTGTCCGGAGTCTTCTCACCGCGCGCCGGCCGCGCGAAGATGCCGATGTCCACCAAGTCCCGCATCGGAACCTCCGTCTCGGCGCCGAGGCTATCGGCGCGCAACTTCTTCGACGTGAGATACAGATCGAGGCGATACCGCCCGTCGCCCGCGTCCGTCGCGATCGCCGAGTCGGCCTTGAGCTCGAACAGGGTGATCGTCTCGAACATGTCTTTGATGAGATACTTGAGCGAATCGGGGGTCGCGGCACGCAACGAATCCACCAGCTCAAGCGACGTGGGGTACGGTGGGCCACGGAACTTCTCGGCATCCAAGAAGCCGCGGATCGCCGCGTTCATGCGCGCCTCGCCGATGTAATCGCGCAACGCGTACATGACGAGCGAACCCTTGTTGTAATGAATGTAGGTCTGGTTCTCATTCAGCTCGAGCGGCATCTCCTTCTTCCGTTCGACACTACGGCCGATGAGGTACCGATCGAGCTCGTATTCGAGGAACCGTCGCATGCTCGCCGCGCCGTACTCCTTTTCCATCACCATCATCGCCGAATACTGCGACATGGTTTCGGAGAGGAACGTTGCACCCTGAGCGTCCGCGCCAATCACCTGGTGGGCCCACCACTGGTGCGCCACCTCGTGCGCCGTGACGTAAAACGGGTAGTCCACATCGTCGGGCTTCTCGACGCGGGCGATGAAGCCGACGGCTTCCGAGTATGGAATCGTGTTCGGCAGCGATTGGGCGAAGCTTGCATAACGCGGGAACTCGACGATACGCACCTGATGGTGCTGATATGGTCCGAAGTTCCGTGTGTAATAATCGAGCGATTTCTTGACCGCGTAGATCATCCGCTGGACATTCCAGCGGTGTGTCGGATGATAGTACACGGCGATGTCGACGACGCGGCCGTCGGGCGCCTTCCACTGATCGGTCGCCGTCGCATAACGAGCGGACTGAAACGCCCACAGGTTCAGGATCGGCGAATCCATCTTGTAGTGGAAGAACCGGCGCCCACCCTCGGTCCACTCGCGCTGGAGATACCCCGACGTAACGGCGATCTGATCGGGTTCCGTGCTGACCGTGGCATCGTACTCGAGCCAGTCCGAGTCGTGACTGATGTAATTGTTCGCGCGGACCGACGCATCCGTCGGCGGCTTCATGCGCGGCACCGGCGGCAGCTTCTCCTTTTTCCGGTCGTCGTCGTCCGACAGCTCGGCGCGGGCCTGGTATCCGATGCCCGGCATGAACGCCGAGTTCTCGATGAACGTGCCGTTGGACGCGAGGTCAGTGTTGTCGACCGAGTTGGCAAAGCCTCGCGTCGTGCGGGACAAATCGAACGTCAAAACCAGCGAATCACCAGGCGCGAGAGGCGTTGCCAACTGGTGTAGAAAATACTCATGGGCACTGTCGGCGAGCACGACCCGCGACGGCCGGTCGAAGGCGAGAGTACGCACCGTCAGATCCCGATCGACACCGAGATGCACGGTGTCGATCGGCACCTTGGTCTTGTTGCGCAACACGTAGTGCCCGCGGGCGCGCATGCTCGCGCGCTCGGGCATCAAATCGACCTGAATCTGGATCGCCGTAATGCGTGGTTGCGCCACGCGCTCGTAGCGCTTGTACCGCTTCTCGTACTCGGCGCGGAGGTGGCGACGCTGCACGCTCGTCGTGTAACGATTCAGAACGTCGGTGTTATAGAAGAGAAAGCCGCCCAAACCGAGGAACGAGAGACCGGCGAAGGCACTGACGCCACGCGACGCGCCGCGAAATCGCGCCCGCGCGAGCTGAGCGCGCCAGCGCGCATGCGTCTCCTCACCGCGCACCCAGAGCAGGTTCGTGAGCACGGCAAGCAGAATCGCAAACGCTGCCCAATAGAGCTTCCAGTACAGGAACGGATGTGCGTACGGGCCCCAGCGGTTCATGTCCGAGTACGTCAGTCCCCCATCGCTGCCGTACTGATAGAGGTTGCGCTCGAGCCCGAACTGGCCGAGAAATGGCAACCCGATATAGATCACGAAGACGATGAGATGCCCGACGTACTTGTGATTGACGATGACGTGAATCGCCAACGCCAGCACGGCGAGGAGCAGCAGATCGACGAGGCGGAAGCCGAGCAGCGCCTCCAGATAAAGCGGAATCTCGAATCGCGCATAACCTTTCGCGGCCTGCGTCGCGATACCGGTCAGCATGACGACGCCGAGGAGGAGCGCGAGCACGGCGACGAGGGCCGTCAACTTCGCGAGGAAGGTTGTCGCGTTAGGCACCGGCGTCGCGTCCGTGATCTGGGCGATCTTGACGTCACGCTCCGCCCAAACCAGCTCCCCGGCGTAAAAGGCGATGATGACGAGCACGAACAGGCCGAAGCTGCCATTCAGAATCTCGATCATCTGGTACGTGACGGGCCACGTCGTCGTCCCGTAGAGCTTCCCGACCTGCTGCGCGACGAGAATGATGTAAAGGATTCCGGCGCCGACGATCGCATAGAAGTAGGCGTTACGCACGATCCGCCAGAACGAGCGCGTCGTCAGCGACCAATACTGAATGAGCCGACTCCGTGCGTCGAACCGCCGCGAGGCCGCGGGCAGCTCGACCGTTCGCACGGGAGCCGGCGCCGGCATGATGCTTTCGTCAGGCGCTGACGCGGTATCCTTGACGCCACGCTGGTCCGAGGCCGAGTAGGAGAAACGAAAGCGGGCGTAAGCAATCGCGAAGACGCCGAGTCCGAACGCGATCCAAATGGCGCGATTCTGGGCTAGTACGCCGGAAAGTGGAACGTATCGCGCGTTCTTATCAGCAATCGACCAATACTGCGTCAGCACCTGTACGGCGCGCAGTCCGAACGGATCGAGCAATGCCCCTGTGTGCTTGTCGGTGAGATCGTTGAGGAGCTGCCCACCCATCAGGTATCCCAGGAGGAGCACCACACCGCCCACGTAGTTAGGCACCATCTGCCGCGTCACCGCGGGAAGCGCGAAGAAGATCGCCGCCGTGAAGAGCAGATTCGGCCACACCAGGGTGACGTACGGCTGCAGGTACGCCCAGACGTCGAATGGCCCGAACTTGTCCGGCTTCACCCAGGGCGACTTCGCCGCCAGCACGAGCCCGACGACGACGCCGAGCAGAATGATCGCGTTCACCGCGAGCGTCCCGATGAACCGGCCGCCGAGAAAGGCGCGTTTCGAGATCGGCGTGCTGTAGACCAGCGATTCCATACGCGCGTCGTAGTCGCGATAGATCGCGTTTCCGGCGACCGCGGCAACGATGGACATGCCGAGCAGCGCGATTGTCGGCGTCAGCTCGGCCAGGGCGAATGGCGCGTTGGCGAGCACCTTGCCGCCGCCGCCGAAAACCGCCGATGCCTGCCGAAATGCTCCGCCGCTGAGCAGCATGAAGAGGAACCCGACGAGCGCGTAGATGCCGAAGTACACCCACGTCGAAATGCGCCGGAGGTAGTAGCCAATCTCCCAACCCAGGACGGACAGGAATTGTCGCATCAACTTGCCCCTGTTCCGGATCCAAACGCCGGAGCGGCGGCCGGCGCGTCGGCGGCAAATGGAGGCGCGTCGGGCGCGCGGGCGCCGCGCATCGCCGCAAAATATACATCTTCTAAACCCGGCTCCGCCTGATCATAGCCGCTCTCGGGCCGCGCATCCGCGAGGACACGCACGACGGTGCGACCGGCGAGCAGCTTCGTCGACAGGACGCTGAACTGCGCCTGGTGCCGCGCCAGCTCGTCGCGGCTGAGGATGCGCCGCCAAATGCGCCCGTTGAGACGCGTCACGGCCGCTTGGGGATCGTCCTCGAGCCGAATACGGCCGCGATCGATGATCGCGACGCGCGAGCAGAGCTCACTGACGTCGTCGACGATGTGCGTCGACAGGATGACGATGCTGTTCTGTCCCAGCTCGGCGAGCAAATTCAAAAAGCGCACACGCTCCTCGGGGTCGAGCCCGGCCGTCGGCTCGTCGACGATGATCAAGCGGGGATCACCGAGCAGTGCGACCGCGATCCCGAACCGCTGGCGCATGCCGCCCGAAAAGCCGCCTAACAGCTTGGAACGATCATTGTGGAGATTGGTCTGCTCGAGCAGCGCCGACACGAGGCGCTGACGCTCGCCGCGGTGCGTGATTCCCTTGAGCACCGCGAAGTGATCGAGCAAATCCTCGGCGCTCACTTTCGGATAGACACCGAACTCCTGCGGCAGATAGCCGAGGGTCCGGCGCACGGCCTCTTTGTTACCGAGGACGTCGATGTCGCCCAGCCGCACGCGTCCCGTGTCCGGCTCCTGGAGAGTGGCGACGATGCGCATGAGCGTAGACTTGCCGGCGCCGTTAGGCCCGAGGAGTCCGAACATACCGGGCGCGATGGCGAGGGAGACGTCATCGAGCGCGCGCGTGCCGTTCGGATACGTCTTGGAGAGATTCTCGATGCGCAGAAGCATGGGGTTACCAGAGGACTTGCAGAGCCAGGAGCAGCAGGGTACTCGACGGCACTTTGCCGCTCGGAAAGGTGGAGCGCACGACGTTCGCCGCGAGGCGCGTCGCTCCACCCTCGATGAAATAGCTCGCGCCGGCGGCGACCTCGTGCTCAGCCACGTTCAGCACGCCGGTCTCGTTATGCAGGTCGGGGTCCCAGCTGTCATAGCGCGCCACCACCTCGACGTCGGGCGTCGGCCGCGCCGCGCCCAGCGCGTAGTAGCCTAGCCGTCGTGCCGTCCCGTCACGAGCCCCCATGATCTCGGAGCGGACCGTCAGCCAGCGATTTCGGTACTGCGCCTCGCCACCCGCGCGCTCATGTCGCTGCGCGACAAGGGGCCCGCCCTCGATCCCACCCGACGCGCCAAACTGCAGCTCGGGCAGCGCTGGCACGTGCAAAACGACCCGGCCGATCGTCGCTTTTTGGTCGTTTTGATCGGTGTTGTTCTGGCTGTCGCCCATCTCATTGAATAGCCCGACCTGATAGTCGAGATATCCGGCGGCGAGGCTGCCTCGCGCGGCGGCGCCGATGTCCCGGATGTCACCCAAGCCTCCGCCACGTGCGCGCTCGGCGATGAACATCGTGCGCTCGATCGTCTCGATCTGGGAGGACGCGACGGTGCCCTCGAGCGAAAGCGGAAGGATCAGTTGACCGACGTCGAACCGCAGCGCGGGCATGAGCGTGACGTTGATCGACGCCTCCTGGAGGATGCGCGATCGCTCGTCGACGGCGACGTCGCGCAGGACCGAGGAATCGCCGGTGCCGGTAGTCACCTTCGTTAGGTTCAACAGCTTCGCGCCATCGAGTGAAATGCGCCAGCGCACTCGCGGCGAGATGACGCCGCTCAGCTTGATGTCGGCGCGCCGAATGCGATAGGTGTCATGCGCATTCGTGATCGTGTGCCCATCGAGGTACCAGATCTGGAGGAATCCGTCGATCTGGATCGTGGGGGCCGGAGGCGGCAGTGTCGCGGAACGTGACGCCGTATCCTGCGCGCCGAGCGGGCCGGCGACGAGCAGCGCGGCGGTGACTGTCGTTAGGCGAGAACGGAGCATGCGCAATTCGGGCGAGGCGCTAGGTGTTAGGTGCTAGGAAGTGGGTGCACGTCCTAGCACCGAACACCTAGCACCTAGCGCTGTTCACGCCGGCCCCTTGCGTTTACGTCTTGTGCCTGAAAATGATGCGACCGCGACTCAGATCGTACGGCGAGACCTCGATGGTGACCCGGTCACCCTGCAGGACGCGAATGCGAAACCGCCGCATATTGCCGCCGAGCGTCGAGAGCACGGTATGCCCGTTGGTCAGCAACACACGAAACGTCGCATTCGGCAGTACCTCGGTGACTTGTCCCTCGAGCTGTATCGGCTCTTCCTTGGCCATGTCGCCTCGACTCGCGGTTCAGCGCCCCTGGTCAGCGCTCGCGCGACGCACTACGCTGGCGGCGTCGCGCGGCGGCCGCCTTGAGCTGCCTCGCCTCACTCGGCTTCACGTAGTGCCGCTTTTTACGAAGATCCTTCAGGATGCCAGACTTGGCAATGCGACGCTTGAACACCTTGAGTGCCCAATCCAGACGGTCACCTTCTTCGATCTTGATTTCAATCATGTATTCCTCTCCTCAGAAAAATGCCTCGGGGCCACCCGTGGGGTCGGGCGGCCCCGAGGCCGGTGCTCGCTCGCTAACGCTCGCGAGAATCTTATATGGTCTCGCTCGCGCCTTGCGCTCGCTCCTCTTCCTAGTCCGCAAGCTGCTCGCTGGCCCAAACGCGTCAAGCCGTGTGTCAGCGGGCAATCTTCACGACGTTCTCCGCCGCCGGCCCTTTGGCGCCCTGGACGATATCGAACTCCACACGCTCACCTTCAGCTAGCGTTTTGAAGCCCTTGCCCTGAATCGCCGAGTGATGCACGAAACAATCCTTTTGCCCGTTCTCCGGAGTGATGAATCCGAAGCCCTTCGCGTCGTTGAACCACTTTACAACGCCGGTGGTACGCATTGCGCCCTACTCCCTGTACTTGTTCGGTGATTGTCGGAGTGTCCGGACGCGCCGTCCCTACCGACGTAAAATGGACCAGCTCGCGGAAACCCGCCCCCGCGCGGGCGTGCGAACAGATAAATGACGAGGGACCTGAGCGGATGTCCCAGGTCCCTCGTGCACCTCTGGTAGCGCGCGTTCAGGCGCGTTTTCGCTCGCCCCAAGCTAATTGACTATGGCGCAACACGAAAGGGGCCGCCTTGGTGGGTCGTCAACCCACTCAGCATCCGCCGATCACGGGCTCTTTTTCTTCTTGACGTCGACGTTGTTGCCGATCACGCCGCCCAGAATTCCGCCCGCCGCCGCGCCGATGACGCCGCCCTTGACCTTGTTGCGGCTCGTTGTCGCGCCGATGATCGCGCCCGCCGCGGCGCCGATCGCCGCATCACGCTTGGTGTTCTTCTGAACCGTCGTCGTCGTTGGAGCTGGAGCCGGCGCGGCGCCAACCGAGCCATTCGATGAGGAGCTCGTACGCCGACGCACCGGCGCGCTCGAGCTGGTCCCGCTTCGGGTCGCGGTACGCGGCGCCGTCGCCGCGGCGCCAGGTGATGCATACCCGCGCTCGACCGCGCTGATGCTATCGAGCGACCGCGCGGAATTCGCCTGATTCGCAAGGTTCAAATCGTTCTGTAAGGCGTCGTGTTTCGTGTTGTCCTTGTGACATCCCGCGGCTGCTGTCCCGAGCGCTGCAAGGATGATCATAGCCGTTCGTCTCATTGTCATCTCCCCCTCCAGGGTTACACTCTCCTTGGCAGACGATGTGCCATCTTTGACGCTCCGCGAGTGCCTCCAGGGGCCGACTTGAAGAGCAGACTACGAAATCTGACCATCGTTATGGACGCAGGCGTGAGACAGCATGAGCGCTCTCAACCGCGCGGACTGACGCTAGCATCCAAGGCTGCTATGCTGGAGTTCGGTGCCATGCGGGCAGCCTCGTCATTTTCGGCCAAGCGCGTCCGTTGAAGCCCGCGGATGCTGGACTCTTCCCCTTGCTCGACTGCCCGCATGAGGATCGTGAGGCCTTCGTCGACCGCCGTTTGGGAAACAGCGCGGGCGTGACGTCGGATCACACGCCTCAGCTCTTCGGCCAGCAGGCGGTACTCTTGCCGTACCGCGTCCTCACTCCAGCCTAACCGCGCTCTCTGTGCGCCATGGCGCTCGGCAACCAGACGCTGGATGTCCGCACCGTCAGTAAGAAGACTCGACGGCTGCCCGCCCGTGTCCTCGATGGCGATCAACATGCCGCCAAGGTTGGCCAGATAAGTCGGCACGTGGTCACTCAGCTGTGAGAATCGCAGCGTTTTCGCCTTGGGTATTCGGTCATCGCCGCGAATGCGAAGCGTGAGTCCCTCGAGAATCGTTTCGACCTCGTGCAACACGAGCTCTCCGACTTCGGACAAACCGCGCACCTGAGCGGCATCTTCCTTTCGCTCTATCCGCTCGGGACGCTCTTCGGTGGGCTCCGCCGTCGCCGCCGGTAACCAAAGCGTGAAGACCGATCCGGCGCCGACGGCGCTGCGCACGCTCAGGTCTCTTGGTGGTCCCGCACTCGAGCGCGACCTGGCCTCCGCGCTCGGTAAACTTCACGGCGTTGGAGAGGAGATTGATGAGGATTTGCCGCACGCGGTCCTCATCGCCGACGTAGCAGGCGTCACCGTCGCCGAGGCAATTGGCGGCGAAGCGAATGCCCTTCTCGTCGGCGTGCGTTTGCACGAGCGATAATGCCGCGTCGGCGGCCTCGCGCGTGCGCGCGACACCGATGCTGACGGATAGTCGGCCAGCTTCAATTTTCGCGAGGTCAAGAACTTCGTTGACCAAGCCAAGGAGGTGTCGGCCACTCGTGCGAATGCGCGATAATTGGTGTCTCTGTTCGTTCGTGAGAGCGCCAGCTACACCAAGGTCGAGAAGCTCGGCGTACCCGATGACGGCGTTGAGCGGAGTACGCAGCTCGTGGGACATCATGGCGAGGAATTCAGACTTCGCCTGACTCGAGGCCTCCGCCTCTGCGCGCGCGGCGCGCTCGCGCTCGAGTTGCCGCTCCCGCTCCGCGGCACGTTTTCGGTGCGTGATGTCCCGGAGAGAGACCAGAAGGGCCGGAGCCCCAGCCCACCCGACGTCCACGA
>QHUV01000023.1:12505-15755 GCA_003222065.1 Gemmatimonadota bacterium
AGCCAATCGCTCGACGATCGACCGCAAACGACCTTGCTCCGACCGGCGATTTCGCCGGCGATCTGCGTGGGTCCGCTCCCCGTCCATTGGCGGTGGTGGATTATCCTCGCTGTCAGTGGTTTGTCGTTGTTCCGTCGCCGAAGCGCCGCGGCACCCGACAGCGTTTACAAGGTCCGTGCCTCAATTGTTCGAGTACGTAGTCCAGCTGACAGGCGCCGCGTCCAAGCAGGGTCCTGAATTGGGTGCGAAAGATGCGTTCAGCGCGGGTGGTCGAAGCAAGGACACCTTGTCGGTTTGATCAAGTCGACGTGGTTGGATCGCTATTCCAAGGAGGATCCCTGGCGAACTACGTGCTGAGGCTCTTCGTCACGGGCACCAGCCCACGGGCAGAGGTGGCCGTAGCGAACTTGCGTCGCATTTGCGAACAGGAGTTGCAAGGGCGCTATGAGCTCCAAGTCATCGACGTGCTCGAGCAGCCGCAACTTGCCGAGGACGAAAAAGTTCTCGCGACGCCGACGCTCATCAAACAGTTGCCGCCACCGCTCCGGCGCGTGATCGGCGATCTATCTGATAAGGACAAAGTGCTGCTCGGCCTCGAGGTGCGGCCGGCCGCGCTGGCCGATTCCGACCCCAAACCCAAGAAGAAATGAACGAGCAGTCGAACGACGCGCCGGTGCAGAAGCTCCCAACCGGCATCGGCAGCTTCGACGTGATCGCGAAGGGCGGTTTACCGGAGAACCGCACTACCCTGCTGTCGGGTACCGCGGGAAGCGGCAAAACTGTTTTCGCCATGCAGTTTCTTGCATCGGGCATTCGAGACGCCGATCAGCGCGGCGTCTTCGTGACGTTCGAGGAGTCCGCGGCTGACATTCGCAAGAACATGCGGAGCTTCGGCTGGGATCTCGCGGCGTGGGAGAAACAGGGCAAACTGGCATTCGTCGACGCTTCGCCTGATCCGCACATCGAGATCGTCGAAAGCGGCGGCTTCGACCTGGGCGCGTTGTTGGCGCGTATGGAGAACGCCGTGCGCAAAGTCGGCGCGACGCGCGTCTCCGTCGACTCGTTAGGTGCCGTGTTCTCGCAGTTCTCCGATCAGTCGATCGTGCGCCGGGAGTTGTTCCGCATCGCGTCGGCGCTCAAAGGCATGGGCGTGACGGCACTGCTCACGGCGGAGCGCACGGAGGACTACGGGCCCATCGCCCGCTTCGGCGTCGAGGAGTTCATCGCCGACAATGTTATGGTACTCCGCAACGTGCTCGACGACGAGATTCGGCGCCGGACAATCGAGATCCTGAAGTTCCGCGGGACCGACCACCAGAAAGGAGAATTCCCGTTCACCATCGTACCCGACGGCGGGTTCGTCGTCATTCCGCTGTCGGCGATTCAACTCAAGCAACATTCGTCTGATGTTCGCATCTCGTCGGGCAGCCGCGAGCTGGACGAGATGTGCGGCGGCGGATTCTTCCGCGATTCGGTGATCCTCATCTCCGGTGCAACCGGGACCGGGAAGACGCTCACGGTGACGCAGTTCTTGAACGGCGGAGCGGCCGTGGGCGAGCGATGTCTTCTTCTCGCGTTCGAGGAGAGCCGCGAGCAGCTCTTCCGCAATGCCATCGGATGGGGTGTGGATTTCGAGCGCATGGAGCGCGAAGGCACGCTGCGCGTACTCTGCGACTATCCGGAAGTCGCGAGCCTCGAGGATTGGCTCCTCACCATCCAGCGCACCGTCGAAGAGTTCAAGCCGAATCGAGTAGCGCTCGACAGTCTCTCGGCGCTCGAGCGTGTCGGCACGATGAAGGCCTTTCGCGAATTCGTCATCGGTTTCACGTCGTTCATCAAGCACCAGGAGATCGCCGGTCTCTTCACGTCAACGACGCCGTCGCTGATGGGCGGGACCTCCATCACCGAGGGACACATCTCCACGCTCACGGATTCCATCATCCTCCTTCGCTACGTCGAGATGTTCGGCGAGATGAAGCGCGGGATTACCGTGCTCAAGATGCGCGGGTCGATCCACGACAAACGGATACGCGAGTTTACGATCGACGGTAAAGGCATGCACCTCGGCCGCCCCTTCCGGAACGTGACCGGAATTCTCTCGGGCACACCGGTGCATGTGTCGCCGGCGGACCTCGAGCGCATCTGGAGCCAGTTCGACGCGGATGTCGGCGAGCGGCTCCGTGGATCAACGGGTGCGGACGTCGGTGAGCGCCGGCGCGGCTCAGGCGAACGGCGGCGCTCTCCGTAACAGACGAGGCAAGACAAGAACGCTCGGGCTCGCTCCGAGTCGGGAACGTCCTTTGCCCTAGGTGCCACGCGGAGGCGGCGGCAATCGACGCCTGACGATCTTTCATGGAGCCATCCGTCGAAATCCAAGAACGACTCATCGATCTGGCCGCTGAGCGGACGCGGCTGGCTGGGGAACTACGCCGAGTAGAGCGGCAGCTCGATGCTCGTACTCGAGAACTAGCGCGGAGCACGGCTCGATTCCGCGACGTGATCGAGCGCAATGCGGACGCCATCGTGGTCGTGGACCGCGAAGGCATCATTCGTTTCGCCAACGCAATGGCGACGAAGCTCTTCGGGACGGACCGCGCCAACCTTCTCAATACGCCGTTCGGCTTTCCGGTCGTGGTGGGAGACACGACAGAAATCGATCTTCGCTCGGAAGAAGGGCCGCGCTGCGCCGAAATGCGCGTCGTGCAGTCCGAATGGGAAGGCGCGACTGCGTATATCGCGTCGCTGCGAGATGTCACGGAGCGTCGGCGCGCGGAGCAGAATGAGCGCGAATTGATTCGTGAGCAGGCGGCCAGGACGGCCGCCGAGGAGGCCGCGCGCAGGCTACGATTCCTCCTGGAGTCGAGCACGGCACTCGCCGGCTCGCTGGAGTACGACGCGACATTGTCCGCGCTTGCGCGCGTCTGCGTGCCGGCGCTGGCCGATTGGGCGGCGGTGTACAGCGTCGATAACGATGGACAAGTGCGGCGGTTCGAGGTCGCGCATTCGGATCCATCCAAGGCATCCGTGGTGCGCGAACTACGAGAGGCGATGATCGAGCCGAATGGCTCGCATCCGGTGCTGGCGGCACTCAGGAATCGTCAGCCGCTCCTCGTCACGACGGCAACTCCGCAATTGCTCGAGACGATCACCGACGGTGCGCGGCAGCGGCAGTTGGTGCAGGAGCTCGGCTTCGAATCGCTCATGGTCGTCCCGATGGTCACTCACGACCGAGCGTTAGGCGCGCTTGCGC
>QHUV01000309.1 GCA_003222065.1 Gemmatimonadota bacterium
GGGACTGATTCGGCGTGCGCCAAGCATGGGTCGGCGATGGCCGCTGCTGCGCATCGCGCGCATTCGATGGCGGTGGCGGTGCATGAGATCGCCCACAGCACCACCTCGGCGGGCTCGCCGAAGGACTCGTGCAAGATTCCAGCTCGAGCAGACTGCTGTGCCGCGCTCGCATCGTGTGCGCCTACGCTGGCCCCTGCCCCGGTAGGCACAATCGATGAGCACATGCTCATCAATGCCCCTCTGCCGCTCGCGGCGAACACGTGGACTCCGGCGCCGCTGACGGCGCCGGAAACGCCACCTCCAAGGGCTTAAGTCACCACCACACTTCGGTGTCCGTTGCCTTCGACGCGTCACGCGTCGTTGGCCGGATGACGCGCATCGAACGCACACGCGCGTCGCGACTTTTTACCTCCGGAGCAGAATGTTCTCAGACGCACGCACGCGCTCATGGCGCGTCGTACTTATTTCCTGTTTAGTCGTTTTTCCATCCTTCCGCGCCGACGCTCAGGAACCGATGCGCATGCCGATGCCCGACACGGCAAAGCGCGCGATGTCGAGCACACCGCTCGGGCTGCCAATGGACCGTATGGGTTCCGGCACCACGTGGATCCCTGACGCCGTGTCGCTTCCCGCTCGACACTTCATGGCTGGAAGCTGGGAGCTGATGCTCCACGGCTTTGTTTTCGTGGAGGAGGATCGGCAAGGCGGTCCTCGCGGCGCTTCGCAATTCGGCTCGCTCAATTGGGGCATGTTCATGGCGAGCCACGACCTCGCCAGCGGACGTTTTCAAGCGCGCACCATGCTGAGCCTCGATCCGGCGACGGTGACCAACCAGGGATATCCGCTGCTACTGCAGAGCGGCGAGACGTATCGCGGTCAGCCGCTCCACGATCGGCAGCATCCGCACGATTTCCTGATGGAGTTGGGCGCGCTGTACGAGCGACCGATCAGCAAGACGCTCGGGCTCTCCCTGTATGCCGCTCCATCAGGTGAACCCGCGCTTGGTCCCGTGGCGTTCATGCATCGTCCCTCGGCCATGGACAACCCAACAGCGCCGTTAGGCCATCATTGGCAGGACGCGACACACATCGCATTCGGCGTCCTGACGGCAGGACTCTTCACCCATTCCCTGAAGTTCGAAGGCTCCGTCTTCAACGGCCGAGACCCTGACGAGAATCGATGGGACATCGATCCGATCCGGTTGGACTCTTATTCGGGGCGCTTGACGTTCAATCCAAGCGCGAACTGGAGCCTCTCGGCCGGCTACGGCTTCCTCAAGAGTCCGGAGGCGCTCTATCCTAACGAGTCGATGCATCGCGTTACCGCATCAGCGCTCCAGGGCGTGAAGCTAGGAATGAATGGCCAGTGGGCTAACACTCTAGTCTGGAGCGCGAACACGGAGCCCGGCTTCCCAACGACGCAAAGCTTCCTCGTAGAATCTGAGGCAGTTCTCAGTCGCTCGCACACTGTGTTCGGTCGCGCGGAGCTGGTGCAGAAAACGGCGCAGGACCTGGCACTGAGCTCGCCAACGACTGGATTCGCGTCAGATCGCGTCTTCAACATCGGCGCGCTCTCGCTCGGTTACATCGCTGATTTCATGCGATGGAGCGGGGCAACGCTCGGCCTCGGCGCGATGGGCACGCTAAATGTCGTTCCACGAGACCTGCAGAGCAGCTACGGGTCGAGAACGCCACTGGGTGGTTGGATTTTCCTGCGACTGCGTCCATTGCATAGCGCGGAGACGACGAACATGGGCGGCATGCATATGGACGGCGATGCATTCGATCTGGCGCCAAGCATGAGATAGACCATGCGTGAACACCATCATGACGCCGCCCACGGTGCGCATGCGGTCCACGACAAGCACGCCGGCCACAGCGTGTCGATGTTCCGCGACAAGTTTTGGGTCTCGCTTGCCCTAACGATTCCGACGCTCGTCTGGGGCCATATGCTGCAGGGCGCGCTCGGCTATCACGCGCCGATGTTCCCCGGCGCGAGGTGGATTCCAGCACTGTTCGGCACTGCCGTCTTTGTCTACGGCGGCTGGGTCTTCATCCAAGGCGCGGTGCGCGAGATCAAAGATAGACTGCCCGGAATGATGACATTGATCGCGCTTGCGATCACGGTCGCCTTCCTCTTCAGCGCCGTCGTTACCGTCGGCTATCCGGGGATGCCATTGTGGGAAGAGCTGTCATCGCTCGTAACCATCATGCTCTTGGGTCACTGGATCGAGATGCGATCCATCGCCCAGGCGCAGGGCGCGGTGAAGGAATTGGCCAAGCTTCTTCCGAACACCGCAGTGCGTGTCGTTGGTGACGGCACGGAGGAAGTACCACTCAGTGAATTGCGCGAAGGCGACGTCGTCCTCGTGCGTCCGGGTGCGGGCATTCCAGCGGACGGCGTCGTCAGGCAGGGAACCAGCTCCGTGAATGAGGCGATGATCACCGGTGAGTCCCGTCCTGTGGACAAGACGACGGGAGACCGAGTCATCGCCGGCACCATCAATGGCTCAGGATCGTTGCGGGTCGAAGTCACCGGTATCGGAGACCACACGGCCCTCGCGGGTATCATGCGCCTCGTCGAGGAAGCGCAGAGCTCGCGATCACGCGCGCAAGCGCTTGCTGACCGCGCCGCGTTCATTCTCACCTTGGTGGCGCTCGGCTCCGGCGTGATCACCCTGGTGATCTGGCTCGTTCTCCGGCCGAACGATGTGGCGTTCGCGATCGACCGTTTCGTCACGGTGCTCGTCATTGCCTGTCCACATGCACTGGGCCTCGCGATCCCGCTCGTGATCGCGATCTCGACCACGCTTGCAGCGCAAAACGGACTGCTCGTACGGAATCGGCGCGGCCTCGAGGAAGCCCGGAATCTCGACACGGTCGTGTTCGACAAGACTGGAACGCTCACGCGCGGCGAATTCGGCGTCGTCGACGTTGCGACGATGGACGGCTTATCGCCTAACGATGCATTACAGCTCGGAGCAGCCGTCGAAGCCGATTCCGAGCATACGATCGCGCAAGGCATCGTCCGCACGGCGCGCGATCGCGGACTGCCGGTGAACGCCGCGGAAGGCTTTGAAGCGATTCCAGGGAAGGGCGTGAAGGCACGCGTCGACGGACGTGAATTGTTCATGGGAGGACCGGCACTCGTGAAGGCGTTGTCGCTCGAGATGCCGGGTGCAATTCGAGAGCGCGTCAAGGAGGCCGCCGAACGTGGCCAAGCATCGATCTATCTAGCCGATCGACGGAGCGTGCTCGCGGTGTTCGTGCTCGCTGACGTCGTACGA